>NZ_JBSFLV010000033.1:0-82021 GCF_053599215.1 Streptomyces sp. NPDC001002
GCGCCATCACGCCGCCGATCAGGAAGAACGCGAACGACGTGACGAGATACAGCGTTCCGATGGTCTTGTGGTCCGTGGTGGTCAGCCACTTGATGCTCTTGACATGGATGTTCTTCACGACCCGCCTGTGTCCGCTCCCGCCCCACCGGTCACACTCGGGGAACGCGATCTGAATCACGGAATCGGGGTGTGACGTTCCGGCCGGTGCCGGACACGTACGGGACATGAGCAACGACGAGTTCTTCGCCGCTGCCTATCGCGAGCACTACTGGGCGGTCAGCCGCTATGTCGCGCGGCGACTGGACGGGCGTACCAGCGAGGTGGAGGAAGTGGTGGCGGAGGTGTTCACGGTCGCCTGGCGCCGCCGGGCCGACCTGCCCGGGTCCCCGCTGCCCTGGCTGTACGGGGTGGCACGGAACTGCCTGGCGAACGCGGTACGCGGGTACGGACGAAGGCGACGGCTGGTCGACCGGCTGGGCAACGACGAGACCGCGCACGGCCGTCAGGTCGTGGCCAGCCCCGACACCGAGGCCCCGGGCGCCTGGGTGCACGAGGCACTGTCCCGGCTCTCCGAGGCCGACCGGGAGGTGCTGCGCCTGACGGCGTGGGAGGAACTGGGCATCGACGAGGTCGCCGTCGTCCTCGGTTGCGGGAACCGGGCCGCCGCGATGCGGCTGCACCGGGCCCGGCGCCGGCTCAGAGCCGAGATCGACCGCATCCGCCCCGACGCAACTCGCCCCGACGCACTCCGTCCCGACGCCACCCTGACCAAGGAACACGGCCATGGCTGACGACCTCGACCTCGACCTGCTGCGCCGCGCCAACCCCATGCCGGTCGACGGCCCTCACTACGGCGACGGCCCCCTCGACCACAACGCCGAGCGCCGCCTCAACCGACTGCTGCACGAACGCCCCGCCGCGCGCCGCCGCACCCGACTCCTGTGGAGCCTCGCGGCAGCCGCCGTCGTCGCCACGACCGCGCTGACCTTGCTGCTCAGCGGCCCGAGCACCGCGCCCGCGGTCGCCGCCCCCCGCCCGCTGGTCGTCCAGGCCGACTCCACCCCCGTGTCCCTGCGTCAACTGGCCGAGCTGGCCCGGGCAATCGCGACCGACGACTCGCCCCGGCTGCGCAAGGGCACGCACGCCCAGTCCTGGAGCCTGGGCATGAGCGACGACAAGCCTCCGATCACCCTCCCGCAGGAGCGCGTCGTGCGCTGGAAGGCGGACGGCAGCCACACGGAACTCGTGGTCGCGACCGACCCGCGCCATCCCGGCCGACCCGTCCTCAGCGACGCGAACGGCGAACCGCACCTCGTCGAGGACGGCCACGTCATCAACCGCCAGACCTATCCGCCCAGTTGGAGCGACGCCCCGCCCGAGTCGCCACCTCCGCACGACCCCGAGAAGCTGCGCGCCTACCTGACGGAGGCCACGTACACGCACGGCACCATGACCACCCCTCAACTCCTCGACGCGGTCGGGGTGTTGCTCGACAACTGGACGCTCGGCGCGGCCGAGTCCGCGGCGCTCTCCGAGTTGCTGGCCGACGCCGAGGGACTGCGCCCCGCCGGCCAGGTGACCGATCGCCTGGGCCGGCACGGACAGGCCTACGTGTACGACGGGTCCGGCTACCGCCGCATGCTGATCATGGACCCGTCCACCGGAGCCGTCCTCGGCCTGGAGACCGTCTACACCGAAGCCATGCCCGAGTACGGCGTGAAGGCGGGCGCGGTCTCGGACTACAGCGCGTGGATGCGCTGATCACACGCCCAGTTGCCGGGCGGCGGCGTCGACGGTCTGCTCCAGGAGTGTGGCGATCGTCATCGGACCGACCCCGCCCGGCACCGGAGTGATGAGACCGGCACGCTCCACGGCCGAGTCGAAGTCGACGTCACCCACGTTGCCCGGGTTGTAGCCGGCGTCGATGACGACGGCGCCGGGCTTGATGTCCGCCCCGCGGATCAGCCTCGGTCGACCCACGGCGGCGACCACGATGTCCGCCTCACGAACCACGTCCGAGAGGTCCTTCGTCCGGGAGTGGCAGTACGTCACCGTCGCGTCGCGGGCGAGCAGCAGCATGCCCACCGGCTTGCCGAGGATCGCGCTGCGGCCGACGACCACGGCCCGCTTGCCGGACGGGTCGACCTCGTACTCGTCGAGCAGCCGCAGGATGCCGCCGGGTGTGCAGGACACGAAGCCCGGCAGGCCGAAGCTCATCGTCGCGAACGAGGCGAAGGTGACGCCGTCGACGTCCTTCTCAGGCGCGATCGCCTCGAACGCGGCCCGCTCGTCGATGTGTTCGCCCATCGGGTGCTGCAACAGGATGCCGTGCACCCCGGGGTCGTCCGAGAGGCCGCGCAGGGTGGCGACGAGTTCCTCGGTGGTCGTCGCGGCGGGCAGGGCCACGTGGCGGGACTCGATGCCCGCCTTGCGGCTGCGGTTCTGCTTCATCCGTACGTAGGTGACGGAGGCGGGGTCCTCGCCGACCAGGACCGTCGCGAGACAGGGTGCGGTGCCGGTGCGCTCGGTGACGACGGCGGCCTTCTTGGCGGTGTCCTCGACGATGCGCCGGGCGAGGGAGGTGCCCTCCATGAGACGGGCCTGAGACATGATCCACTCCTGGGCTGGATGACAAGATCGCCCAGGCGCACGGCAGTTGCTCCGCGAGGCCGCTCCCCGGTGGTGCTCCACCTCAGCGCCAGTCACGGCCCGCCACGAGCCTAACGTCTGCGGACGGCGCGCGGTGTCGCGGGGAGGTGGCGAGGCCGGGCCGCTCTCAGTACCGACCGCAGAACCACGACGGAGACGTGCCGGCCCGCCGTGGCGGCCGGGCGTCGACGCCGCGTCCTGCCCAGCGCGGTCCGTGCGGAGAAGGTCCAGGTCAGCCGGGAGCTGATCTGGACCCGTGCGGTTCTCCCGCCTACTCGTCCCATGCCTCGATCATGATCTGTTCGGAGATCCTGCCGTCGCGCAAGGTGATCATCGACTCGGACAGGACGCGCATCCCGTCCGGGTACCGGCAGGACTCGCTGTAGGCCGCGCTGTCGCCCTGGACCACGCACCTCTCCAGCTTGTGCGTCATGTCGCGGCTGTAGACGTCGCCGAGCATCCGGCCGATCGCGTCGCGGCCGTGCAGGACCGTGGGGTTGCTGGGCTGACTGTTGCGGTTCACGACGCGCAGTTCCGCGTCCTCCGCGTAGAGAGACAGAAGAGTCTCCGGAGTGTGTCCTTCGATGCCCCGGCGCAGTGTGTCGGTGTCGAACGCCGGGCGTGCCGCCGTGCCCATGGTGACCTCCCTGAAGGGCCGCGGCCCGGGAGGGGTACGGGCCGCGGAGGACCTCACCTCCGAGCCTCCTCCGCCCCGGCACGCTCGGCAAGCGCAACCGCGCGCTGGGCCTGACGGGTGAGGGACGCGCGCCGACCGTGACCGTCGGGCGGCGACCGGCGTTGCTGAAAGCATGATCTCAACACGACGTATCGTCGCCGCCGTTGGTCTCGCCGCCGGTATCACCGGTCTCGCCGCGCCGATGGCGGGCGCGGCCGAGGCGGCCGCTCCGGACGCCGGGAAAATCAACCCGATCGCCACGCTCGACTCGCTCACCGTGAGCGACATCCCGGAGCAGCACAAGTCGGCGATCCCGCGGCCGTCCGGCCAGCTGCAGCAGCTGAACAAGCTCAACGACCTCAACCAGCTGCACCAGGTCACCGACCTCGCCGCCCCCGTGACCGGGCTGCTCGAGGGCATGGAGTAGTCGGACGCACGTCGTACGTCCCCGTCAGGGCCGCCCGGAACACCGGGCGGCCCTTGACATTGCCCGAGTCGAATCGCAGTCTTTCGACCAGAATGTGAATGCAATTTCACCTGGCGAACGCAAAGGTGCGTACGATGCCCATCACCCGTGACCTGTTCATCGGCGGCAAGGACGTGCCCGCCGCCTCCGGCCGGACCGCCGAGGATGTGAATCCGTACACCGGCGAGGTGTACGCGACCGTGGCCGCCGCGAGCCCGGAGGACGTACGGCGGGCCGTGGACGCGGCCCACGCCGCCTTCGAGGAGTGGGCGGCGCTGGCGCCCTTCGCCCGGCGGGCGATCTTCCTGAAGGCCGCCGACCTGCTGGACGCCCGCGGTGAGCAGGTCGCCGAGCTGATGGCCCACGAGGCGGGCGGCACCCGGCCCTGGGCGTACTTCAACGTGGCGCTGGCCGCGAACATCCTGCGCGAGGCCGCCGCCGCGATCACCGCACCGCGCGGCGAGGTGCTCAGCGCCCAGGAGCAGGGCGCGCTCGGGCTCGCCGTGCGCGAACCGCTCGGCGTGGTGGCCGCGTTCGCGCCGTGGAACGCGCCGGTGATCCTCGGCGTACGGGCCGTCGCGGCGCCCCTCGCGGCCGGCAACACGGTCGTCGTCAAGCCCAGCGAGGACGCGCCGCTCGCCTGCGGATTCCTCGTCGCCGACGTGCTGCGCGAGGCGGGGCTGCCCGACGGCGTGCTCAACGTGGTCACCAACGCCCCCGAGGACGCCGCCGAGATCGCCGAGGCGCTCATCGCCGACGAGCGCGTGCGGGCGGTCAACTTCACCGGCTCCACCAACGTCGGCCGCATCATCGGCGAGCACGCGGCCCGTCATCTCAAGCCCGCCGTACTGGAGTTGGGCGGCAAGAACGCCGTGCTCGTCCTCGCCGACGCGGACGTGGACTACGCGGTCGACGCCGTCACCTTCAGCGTGTTCATGAACGCGGGCCAGATCTGCATGTCCGGCGACCGGATCCTCGTGCACGAGTCGCTGGCCGAGGAGTTCACCGCCAAGTTCGCCGCGAAGGTGGCCTCGCTGCAGGCCGGTGACCCGTCGGACCCGCACACCGTGGTGGGCCCGTTGGTGAGTACGTCGGCGGCGCGGCGGGTGGCCGGGCTCGTCGGGGACGCCGTGGCCAAGGGCGCGAAGGTCGTCGTCGGCGGGGGCGAGCCCGCGGAGGCCGTGCACCCGGCGACCGTACTGAGCGAGGTGCCCAAGGACGCCGATCTGTACTACGCGGAGGCGTTCGGGCCGGTCTGCGTGCTCGACACCTTCGCCGACGACGCCACCGCGGTGGCCGCCGCCAACGACACCGACAACGGACTGACCTGCGGAATCATCACCGAGAACGCCACCCACGGACTGGCCGTCGCACGCCGGATCCGTACCGGCATCGTGCACATCAACGACCAGTCGGTGGCCGACGAACCGCAGGCCCCCTTCGGCGGCGCGAAGGCCTCCGGGTACGGGCGGTTCGGCGGGCGTTGGGGCATCGAGGCGTTCTCCAACACCCGCTGGGTGACCATCGCCACCCAGCAGGCGCACTACCCCTTCTAGGGCTCAACGCCCAGGAATCAGCCCGCCGTCGCCAGGAACTGCGTGGCCGCCAGCTCCGCGTACAGCGGGTCGGCGGCCACCAGTTCGCGGTGGGTGCCCACGGCCCGTACCCGGCCCGCGTCCATCACCACGATCCGGTCGGCCGTCGTCACCGTCGACAGCCGGTGCGCGACGACCAGCACCGTGGTCGTACGGGCTACATCGGTGACCGTGTCGCGCAACGCGGCCTCGTTCACCGCGTCCAGCTGCGAGGTGGCCTCGTCGAGCAGCAGGAGCCGGGGGCGGCGCAGCAGGGCGCGGGCGATGGCCACGCGCTGCCGTTCGCCGCCCGAGAGCTTGGTGCCCCGGTGGCCGACCAGGGTGTCAACTCCCATGGGCAGCTTGGCGATCAGGCCGTCCAGGCGAGTCGTCTTCAGCACCTTGGTGAGCGCGTCGCCGTCCGCCTCCGGATTGCCCAGCAGCAGGTTGTCCCGCAGCGAGCCGGACAGCACCGGCGCGTCCTGCTCGACGTACCCGATCGCGGAGCGCAGTCTGGGCAACTCCCAGTCGTCGAGGGGGAGTCCGTCGAGGGTGATCGTGCCCGACTCGGGGTCGTAGAACCGCTCGATGAGGGAGAACACCGTCGTCTTGCCCGCGCCGGACGGGCCGACGAACGCCGTCATGCCCTGGGCGGGGACGGCGAACGTCACTCCGTGGTGGACGTAGGGCAGGTCGTCGGCGTACCGGAAGCGGACGTCGGTGAAGGCGAGCGCGGCCGGTTCGGCGTCGGTGGTGGGCAACGGGGCGGGCTCGGCCGCCGGTTCGGCGGGCAGGCTCAGTGCCTCCTGGATGCGGGCGAGGGCCGCGGCACCAGTCTGGTACTGGGTGACCGCGCCGACCACCTGCTGGATCGGCTGCATCAGATAGAAGACGTAGAGCAGGAACGCGACCAGGGTGCCGACGTCGATGGCCCCCGTCGCGACCCGCGCCCCGCCCACCGCGAGCACCGTGATGAAGGCGATCTGCATCGCCAGTCCCGCCGTATTGCCCGCCGCCGCCGTCCACTTGGCGGCCCGCACGCTCTGCCGCCACGACTCCTCGGCGGCCTCGTGCAGGGTGCGCTCCTCGCGGTCCTCGGCGCCGGACGCCTTGATCGTGCGCAGCGCGCCCAGGATCCGCTCCAACGAGGCACCCATCACGCCGACCGCGTCCTGCGCCTGTCGGCTCGCCCGGTTGATGCGCGGGACGATCACGCCAAGGACCGTCCCCGCGCAGACGACCACGGCCAGGGTGACCCCGAGCAGCACCGGATCGACCAGGCCCATCATCACGATGGTCGCCACCAGCGTCAGCCCGCCCGTGCCCAGGCCCACCAGCGAGTCGGTGGTGACCTCGCGCAGCAGGGTGGTGTCGGAGGTTATGCGGGCCATCAGGTCGCCCGGCTCGCTGCGGTCGACGGCCGTGATCCGCAGCCGCAGCAGATACGACGACAGGGCGCGCCGCGCGCCGAGCACCACCGACTCGGCGGTGCGCCGCAGTACGTACGAACCCAGTGCGCCCAGCGCGGCGTTGGCCACCACGAGCGCCGACATGGCAAGCAGGGCACCGGTGATGGTGCGGTCGTGCGAGAGGTCGTCGATCAACCCCTTGGCCACCAGCGGGAGCAGCAGTCCGGTGGCGCCGGTGAGCAGCGAGAGCAGGGCGCCCGCGAGCAGCGTCCACCGGTGCGGCCGGACATAGGCGAGGAGCAGCCGCCAGGCGGGCGGGTCGGGCCGTGTCTCTGCGATGCTCACTGCGCTCCTTCGACAGGCGGGTGAGCATTCAGGCTACGTCGGCGGACACCTCGGCCGTTGCCCCGCCCGGTGGTTGGCCGTCACGGCCACATGCCGTACCCCCTGGTCAGGATGCGGTTCGTGTCGTGCAGGGCCTTGGCGCGGACCAAGTCCTCCCAGACCGGGCCGTAGTGGGCCCGCCAGCCCTCCGGCGTCATCGGCAGCGCGCCGACCGGGTACAGGACTCCGCCGACGGCCCTGGCCCGCTCGTAGACGGCTCGGTTCGCGGTGAGCAACTCGCCCACCACGTCAGGGCGTTCGGGCGGTGCCGTGCGCATCAGCGAGAGCAGGCAGAGGAGTTCGCCAGGCGGCCGGCGCAGCAGCGGAGTGTGCAGGGCGCTGCCGGTGAGGGGGCGGAGTTGGACGGTTCCGCCGCCGCGCAGCCCGTCCTGCGCGCTCTCCGCGAGCACGGACGGGACGAAGGAGACCGCGGCCTCCTCAGGGAGCAGCAACGTGAGCCACGGGTGCGGGTGCTGCCACTCGCCGGTGGCGCGCAGCAGCCGTTCGTCGCGGTCGAGGCGGTACAGGTACTCCGCGTAAGGGAGGTCCTCCATCTCCGCCGTGTCCTGCTCGTGGTCCAGGTCGCCGACGAACAGCCCGTCGTCGAGGGGGAGTTGGCCGTCGTGCGGGGCCACCGCCTCGATCATGTACCGCCAGCCGCCGTCGGGCGCGGGCCGGGCCTCGCCCACGACCTGGCTGAAGCGGGCGTCCCGGGCCAGCCGTCGCTGGTCGGCGAAGAACGTGCCGGGGGTGGGGTGGTGGAGACGGTAGCGGCGCACCTGGGGCGGCGCGGGCACCAGCCGGAGCGTGGCCCGGACGATCAGCGCGCACTGGCCGAGCCCCGCGAGCACGGCGTGGAACAGCTCCGGTTCGACCTCGGGCGAGCACACCACGCACTCGCCGGTACCGGTGACGACCTCCAGCTCCCGCACCCAGTCGGCGACCAGGCCGAAGCGGTGGCTGGAGCCGCCGAGACCGCCGGTGCTCAGCACCCCGCCGACGCTGCTGCCCAGGTGGTCAGGGAGCACCGGCGGCGCGAGACCCTCGGCGAGCGTGGCACGTACGACATCCCGCCACAGGGCGCCCGCGCCGGCGGCCAGCGTCCGCTCGGCGGGCATGCAACGCACCTCGTCGAGCGCCGTCATGTCGACCACGTAGCCGTCGTCGGCCTGGCTCTCGCCGTACAGGGACTGGCCGGCGCCGCGCGCGGACACCGCGAGGCCGCGCGGTCCGGCGAAGGCGACGAGTTCGCGGACGGCGCCGGCGGACCGGGCCGCGAGGACGCCACGGGGACGGGAGCCCACGATATGGCCGAAGTCGGCGGAGACGCGGCGCAGGGCCTCGTCCTCGGCGGGCGTCGCGGGAATGATTCCGGGCGTGCTGTTCATGCCGCGCTCCTGCGGGACTGGCTGTTCGGCCCCCGAGGGGAGAGCCGTGCTGGAATTGCGCTCGTCAACCTACGCAGACCCGGTGCGAGCAGGGACGATTCATAGCGAATTCTTGCCGGGGTCATGAAAAGCCGGGCCAAGGAGGCCGTTCCTTACCGTGCCGCTCCTGATCAGTTGCACGTAGGGTCGAAAGCACGGTTGTCGGTCGACGAAAGGGGTCCTCACCATGGCGCAGGAAGTACGTGGCGTGATCGCACCGGGCAAGGACGAGCCGGTACGGGTGGAGACGATCGTCGTGCCCGATCCGGGTCCGGGTGAAGCGGTCGTACAGATCCAGGCCTGCGGGGTCTGTCACACCGACCTGCACTACAAGCAGGGCGGTATCAACGACGACTTCCCGTTCCTGCTCGGCCACGAGGCCTCCGGCATCGTGGAGTCCGTCGGCGAGGGCGTCACCGATGTCGCGCCCGGCGACTTCGTGATCCTCAACTGGCGTGCCGTGTGCGGGAACTGCCGGGCCTGTCTGCGCGGCCGCCCCTGGTACTGCTTCAACACGCACAACGCCAAGCAGAAGATGACGCTCACCGACGGCACCGAACTCTCCCCGGCCCTGGGCATCGGCGCCTTCGCCGACAAGACGCTCGTCGCGGCGGGGCAGTGCACCAAGGTCGACCCGTCCGTCGCCCCGCAGGTGGCCGGACTGCTCGGCTGCGGAGTGATGGCCGGCATCGGCGCCGCGATCAACACCGGGAACGTCGGCCGTGGGGACACGGTCGCGGTCATCGGCTGCGGTGGCGTGGGCGACGCGGCGATCGCCGGGTCGAACCTGGCCGGGGCCGCGCGGATCATCGCCGTGGACATCGACGACCGCAAACTGGAGACCGCCCGCACCATGGGCGCCACCCACACGGTCAACTCCAAGGAGACGGACCCGATCGAGGCGATCCGCGAGCTGACCGGCGGCTTCGGCGCCGACGTCGTCATCGAGGCGGTCGGCCGCCCGGAGACGTACAAGCAGGCGTTCTACGCCCGTGACCTCGCCGGGACCGTGGTGCTGGTCGGCGTGCCCACCCCGGAGATGAAGCTCGAACTGCCGCTGCTGGACGTCTTCGGACGCGGCGGCGCGCTGAAGTCCTCCTGGTACGGGGACTGTCTGCCCTCCCGCGACTTCCCCCTGCTCATCGATCTCCATCTCCAAGGCCGCCTGGATCTGGGTGCGTTCGTGACCGAGACGATCGAACTGACCGACGTGGAGAAGGCCTTCGAGCGGATGCACCAGGGCGACGTCCTGCGTTCGGTGGTGGTGCTGTGATGACCGCGCGCATCGAACACCTCGTCACCTCAGGGCAGTTCACCCTCGACGGCGGCACCTGGGACGTCGACAACAACGTGTGGATCGTCGGCGACGACCACGAGGCGATCGTCATCGACGCCGCGCACGACGCCGACGCCATCCTCGAAGCCGTCGGCGACCGGCGGCTCGTGGCCATCGTGTGCACCCACGCCCACAACGACCACATCGACGCGGCGCCCGCCCTGGCCGACCGCACCGGCGCCCCCATCTGGCTGCACCCCGACGATCTGCCGCTGTGGAAGCAGACCCACCCCGACCGGGACCCCGACGCGCACCTTGTGGACGGCCAGGTCATCGAGGCCGCCGGCGCCGACCTGCGGGTGCTCCACACCCCGGGACACGCACCGGGCGCGGTCTGCCTCTACGACCCCGCGCTGGCCACCGTCTTCACCGGCGACACCCTCTTCCAGGGCGGCCCCGGCGCGACCGGCCGCTCCTACTCGCACTTTCCGACGATCATCGACTCCATCCGTGACCGCCTGCTCACCCTGCCGCCCGACACCAAGGTCCTCACCGGCCATGGCGACGGCACCACCATCGGCGCCGAGGCCTCGCACCTGGAGGAGTGGATCGCGCGCGGGCACTGACCCGGTGGGCCATTACGATCACCTGACATGACCACCAACACGCTCGTCACCCTGCACGGAGTACGCGTCCTGCGCGTCGCCGCCGAAGGCCCGCCGCTCGACGGTGAACAGTCCGCGCTCGACCTGATCGGCGACGCGATGGGCCAGGAGGCCGAACTCGTGGCGGTGCCCGTCGAGCGGGTCGCGGACGAGTTCTTCCGGCTGCGGTCCGGGGTGGCGGGCGCGGTCACGCAGAAGTTCGTGACCTACCGGCAGCGCCTGGTGATCGTCGGAGACGTGTCCCGGCACGTCTCCGAGAGCACCGCCCTGCGTGACTTCGTGCACGAGACCAACCAGGGCGGCCAGGTGTGGTTCCTCGCCGACGAGGACGCGCTCGACGCGAGGTTGCGTCCGGCCGGGTGAACGCCCGCAATGATGTGAACCCGCGCGATCAGGCGAACGCGCGCGCATAGGCGACAGAAGATGTCCGGCTTTCCCGAGATCCTCGACGCAGAGGCACACACGCATCGGGAAACGGGAGGTCGGACATGTCCGCGCAGACGAAGGACAAGGCGCCGCTCAAGGGCAAGATCGCGCTGGTAGCCGGAGCCACGCGAGGCGCAGGGCGCGGGATCGCCGTGGAACTCGGCGCGGCCGGCGCCACCGTCTACGTCACCGGCCGCAGCACCCGCGAGCACCGCTCCGAGTACGACCGCCCGGAGACCATCGAGGACACCGCCGACCTCGTCACCGAAGCCGGCGGCCACGGCATCGCCGTACCCACCGACCATCTCGACTCGGCCCAGGTCCGCACCCTCGTGGACCGCATCGCGGACGAGCAGGGCCGGCTCGACGTCCTGGTCAACGACATCTGGGGCGCCGAGAACCTCTTCGCATGGGACGCCCCCGTCTGGGAGCACGACCTCGACAAGGGGCTCAAACTGCTGCGGCTCGCGGTCGAGACGCACGCGATCACCAGCCACCACGCCCTGCCCCTGCTCCTGCGCAACCCCGGGGGACTGGTCGTCGAGGTCACCGACGGCACCGCGGACTACAACCGTGACACCTACCGCGTCTCCTTCTTCTACGACCTCGCCAAGACGTCCGTGCTGCGGATGGCCTTCGCCCTCGGCCACGAACTCGGCCCGCGCGGCGCCACCGCCGTCGCCCTCACACCGGGCTGGCTGCGCTCGGAGATCATGCTCGGCCACTACGGCGTCGCCGAGGAGAACTGGCGCGACGCCCTCGAAACCACCCCGCACTTCGCGATCTCCGAGACCCCGCGCTACGTCGGCCGCGCCGTCACCGCCCTGGCCACCGACCCCGAGGTGGCCCGGCGCAACGGCCGGTCCTTCTCCAGCGGCGGCCTCGCCCAGGAGTACGGCTTCACCGACCTGGACGGCAGCCGCCCGGACGCCTGGCGCTACCTCGTCGAGGTGCAGGACACGGGCAAACCGGCGGACGTGACCGGCTACCGCTGAGCTCAGGAGGCCGGCACCTGCGGCAGCGGCCAGCGCGCCGAGTGACCCGGCCCCAGGTCCAACTCCTCGCGTACGGCGGCGTAGTAGCCCTGCCGTCCGGCCCGCTGCCGCTCCAGCAGTGCCTGCCACGCCTCGGGATCCCGCGTGCCCTCGCGCAGGAACCGCTCCATCGCCAGCACCGTGGCGACCCACGCCCGGGCCTTCTCCACCACCTCCGGGCTGCCCAGCAGGAGCAGCGTCTCCCCGGCCGGATCCCGGGCGAGCCCGGCCTCGGCGATCAGCGGGGCCGCCTCCTCGGGAGACAAGGGATGCGGATGCGGATCGTTGCCGAGGTGCGAGGCCACTCGATAGGTGAGCGTGACCGTCTTCTTCAGCACGCGCGCGTAGTCGCTGTACACGGCCAGCCGCCGCTCCTCCCAACGGGCCTCCCGCTCCCGGCGGTACCGCGCCTGATCACCCCGGACGACGGCCAGATACGAACCGAGCGCGCCGATCACCACACCTATGAGCGCGGGCAGTTGCTGCATGAACGCTGACATGCGCGCACGGTATCTGCCGAGTTGATCGTTCCGGGAGTAGGTTCGGCCCATGGCTGACACGAAGCGCTTCGAGGGGTACGGAGTCCTGGTCACCGGCGCGGCCCGAGGCATCGGCGCCGCCATCTCCCGGCGGCTGGCGGGGGAGGGGGCGCGGGTCCTGATGACCGACGTCGACGGGCCCGAGGTGGCGAAGACCGCGGACGTGCTGCGCGAACAGGGGTTCGGCGTCGAGGCGTTGGCGTGCGACGTGGCCGACCGCGCGTCGGTGGAGGCGGCCGTCGCGCACGCCGTCGAGGCCGTCGGTGCGCTGGACGTCCTGGTCAACTGCGCGGCCCACTGCACGCCCGACCCGCCGTTTCTGGAGGACGGAACGGACGACGCGTGGGACCTCGACCTCGACATCACCCTGACCGGCACCTACCGCTGCTGCCGCGCCGCTCTCCCGCACCTGGCCGCCTCCGGGCGCGGCGCCATCGTCTCCATCGGCTCGGTGAACGGCCTCGTGGACTTCGGCAACCAGGGCTACAGCGCGGGCAAGGCGGGCCTCGGCTCGCTGACCCGCACCCTCGCCGGGCACGCGGCGCCGCGAGGGGTGCGCGTCAACCTGGTCGTGCCGGGGACGATCCGAACCTCGGCGTGGGAGGGACGGGAGGACGAGCTGGCGGAGATCCGCCCCCTCTACCCGCTGGGCCGGATCGGCGAGCCCGACGACATCGCCGCCGCCGTCGCCTTCCTCGCCTCCCGCGACGCGTCCTGGATCACCGGCACCTCGCTCGTGGTCGACGGCGGCATCACAGCAGTGAGCCCGGGGTTCACGGAGAGGCTCCGACCCCGGCCGTGACATGGGGCGACGGACGATTGTCACCGTTTCGTCGCAGCGTGCCCTGCCGTACAACGAACCGGACGGGGCACCGGTCTAGGTGGATGAGATCGCAGGAACGTACTCGGTCGCAGGACCGTGAGAAGTGGTCGCAGGACCGCAAGAAGGGGAATGGGCCCACCATGGGGGACATACGCAGACGGGGCGCCGTCGCACTGGGGATCACCGGACTCGTCGTACCGCTCGGACTCGCGCTCGGCACCGCGCCCGCGCAGGCGGCCACGAACTGCACCACGCAGGCCGGGCCCTATCAGAAGCAGGTGGAGAAGTTCCTCGGCCGGCCGGTCGACGGCAAGCAGTCCACCGCCGACTGCAAGGCCATCAAGGCCTTCCAGACCAAGCACGGCATCACGCCGAACATCGGCTACGCGGGCTCCGTCACCTGGGGCGTGATGAACCTGATGAACAAGCAGAAGGCGGTCGGGAACAACCCGAACAGGGACGGCAAGTGCCCCACCAACAAGGGCCGCATCGCCTGCGTCAACCTCACGCTCCAGCTCAGCTGGATCCAGGACGGCAGCAGGCTGGTCTACGGCCCGGTCCCGGTCCGTACCGGCCGCAACGGCTACGAGACCCGCACCGGTCTGAAGAAGATCTACTGGCGCGACATCGACCACGTCTCGAACATCTACGACGTGCCCATGCCCTACAGCCAGTTCTTCGACGGCGGCCAGGCCTTCCACTCGGTCAACCTCAGCATGTGGAACCCGCCGGGCTCGCACGGCTGCGTCAACATGACCAAGACCACCGCCAAGAAGTACTGGTCGCTGCTGAAGAAGGGCGACGACGTCTTCGTCTACGGCCGCAAGCCGGGCACCTGATACCGACGGGCGCCCGGCGTACGGGACTTCGTCACGCCTCGGGCGCGTCCCCGAAGTCCGGGATGTCCAGCCTGGCCCCACCCTGCCGCGCCGAGTCGTGCGCGATGATGCCCGGCAGGGTGTAGCGGGCCGCGACCCACGCGTTCACCGAGGGCAGCGTGCCGGTGTTGACCGCGGTCACGAAGTCGTCCGCCAGGAAGTGGTGGCTGCCCTCGTGGCCGTTGTGCAGGTGGTCGAACTCCCGCGGCAGCCGCGCCCGGTCGTGCACCGGCGCCGAGCCGGAGGTGAAGGCGGCCCGAAGATCCGGCGCGATGTGCTGAAGTGACGGATCGTCAGGAGACATGGTGGGCTTGGGCTCCAGCAGCTCGCTGATGTCCTGCACCCCCTTCTTGTCCTGCCAGAAGGCCACCGTCGCGAGCTGCTCCATGCTCGCGTCGGTCCCGAAGAACCGGAAACGGGACTCCCTGATCTGCGAGGGATAGCCCACCCGCCGGAACTCGTTCGTGCGGAACGAGCCGCCGCCGGCCACCTCGAACAGCGCGGTGGCGTTGGAGAAGTCGTTGCCGAACTGGCTGACCTCCTTGTCGAACACCCCGTCCCCGCGCTCGTCCACCACCCCGATCGCGGACACGCTCACCGCGTGCGTCTGCCAGGCGCCGAGCACCCCGCCGACCGAGTGGGTCGGGTACAGCAGCGGGGGATAGCTGGCGGTCTCCTTCCAGTTCTCGCCGCCGCTGTACTGGTACGCCTCGTAGAACCCCAGGTCCATGTCGTGGACGTAGTCGCCCTCGGCGTAGAAGATCCGCCCGAAGGCGCCCTCGGCGATCTGGTTGCGCGCGTGCACGGTCGCCGGGTTGTACTGGCTGGTCTCGCCCATCATGTACGTCAGTCCGGTGGTGCGGACCGTGTCGATGATCGCGGCGATCTCGTCGGTGGTGATCGCCATGGGGACCGCGGAGTACACGTGCTTGCCGGCGTTCAGGCCCTGCAGCACCAGCGGGCCGTGCGTCCAGCGCTGCGTGAAGATCGCGACCGCGTCCACGGCCGCCGACTCCAGCATCGCCTCGTACGACGGGAAGGTGCCGGCCAGCCCCTGGGCGTCGACGAGCTGCTGGGCGCGCTCGGGCAGCAGGTCGGTGACGTAGACGTCGCTGACGCCGGGATGGGCATGGAACAGGGTGGCGAACTGGCCGGAGAACTGCCCGGCGCCGACGATGCCGATCGAGAACGTCATGTGAGGCGTGTCCTTCGCTGGTCGAGAATCCTCGCGACCACTTACTTTTGTTGCGAAAGAATCGTCTCGTCAAGATGTCTGCGGGAATGTGCTGACATCTTTGCTTGCGCATCCCACGGCTCTAGGGTGTGCCTGTTGCTTCTACGGTGAAACTAATTCATGGGGAGAACGACGTCCATGACCACGCATGCCGCCAGCTGGCTCCCGCTGAGCACGGGTGAGCGTTCGGTGGCGATCGAGGTGCTCGTGCACGGGCCGCTGTCGCGCACCGAACTCGCCCGCCGGCTCTGCCTCTCCGCGGGCAGCCTCACCCGGCTGACCAAGCCGCTGATCGAGTCGGGCCTCCTGGTCGAGGTCGCCGAGGCCGGCGCCGGCTCCGGTTCCGGCTCCGCGGAGGTGCGCCAGGGCCGCCCCTCGCAGCCCCTGGACGTGGTCGCCGAATCCCGCTCCTTCATCGGCTTCAAGATCACCGCCGACATGGTCTACGGCGTCGTCACCACCCTCAGAAGCGACATCGTCGCCCGCCACGACCGCCCGCTGGACTCCCGGGAACCGGAACGGGTCGCCGACCTGCTCGCCGAGATGACCAAGGAGCTCACGCGCGCGCACCCTGGTCTCGCCGGCATAGGCATCGGGGTGGGCGGCCTGGTCGAGGACCGTGCCGTGGTGCGCGAGTCGCCGTTCCTGCTGTGGCGGGACGTCCCGCTGGCCGAACTGGTGCGGGAACGCACGGGGTTGCCGGTGGTCGTCGAGAACGACGTCGCCGCGCTGGTCGAGGCCGAGACCTGGTTCGGCGCAGGGCGCGGCCTGGACCGCTTCGTCGTCCTCACCATCGGTGCCGGGATCGGCTACGGCCTGGTCCAGGGCGGCAGACGGGTGTCGAACGCCGAGGAGGACCGCGGCTTCGGCCGCCACTGGATCCTCGCCCCCGACGGCCCGCTCACCCCCGACGGCGAGCGCGGCAGCGCCGTCTCCCTGCTGACCATCGGCAACATCCGCTACCAGATCAACGCGGCCACCGGCCGTGACCACAGCTACGAGGAGATCCTCGCCCTGGCCGCCGCCGGCACCCCAGGACCGGCTCGCGTGATCGACGAGGCGGCCCGTGCGCTGGGCATCCTGGTCGCCCACATCGCCAACTTCGCGATGCCGCAGAAGATCCTCCTGGCGGGCGAGGGCGTCGGTCTCATGGATGTGGCCGGGGACACGGTCGAGGAGACCGTCCGCACCCACCGGCACCCGCTGGCTCCCCGGGTCGCCCTGGAGACAAAGGTCTCGGACTTCCACGACTGGGCCCGCGGCGCCGCCGTGCTGGCCATCCAGGTCCTGGTGCTCGGACCTGCGCAGACGTGAACTTCGGGCTGGATGTGGGCAGATACACGTGATCAGTAACACGGTCCGAATTGCCGGTTTATCTGCCGGTTACTCACAACGCCTTCACCCGTCGGGCCGTATGCTTCACACCATGTCCACCACTGTTGAACCCGCCTCCGATCGCTCGGCAGACGAGGTCAACGAGGAGATCCGGGCCCTGTGGCACCGGTCGGGCGGGACACTGAGCGGCGAGCAGCGCGAGGAGTACCAGCGGCTCGTGCTGGAGTGGGCCGCCGCGGCCCCGCAGCCGGCGCACGCGGCCTGACCCGCACGCCGACCGGAGCCTCGACCGACCTCGGGCCGAGACCTCGTCGACCTTCCGAAGACCCACGCGGGCACCCGATCCGACCGGACGGGTGCCCTTTCCCTTGGCTCATCCCCACATCGCCCGGTACTGGCGCTGATACGCCTTGCGGTCCTGCTCGGCCCGGATGAAGCGGGTGGCCACCAGCGCGACGATGCTGCCCGCGATCACCAGCAGACCGGGACCGACGTTCTGCGGGTCCGTGATCCGGGCCAGCAGCGTCGCGCCGTTCTCGATGCCCGACGAGGGAGCCGAGGAGCCCGGAGTGGTCGAACCCGGGGCGATCGCACTGTGCGTCGCCGAGGCGGCCGGCGTCGGTGCCTGCGAGGCGTTCTGCCCGGCCGCCGCCTGCTTCGACACGATCATCTGGACGTTCAGCGCGGTCATCGCCTTGGTCACCGGCTGGAAGAACGTCGTGCCTCCCGAGGTGCAGTCGCCGCTGCCGCCCGAGGTGATGCCCAGCGCGATGCCCTCGGAGAACATCGGGCCGCCGCTGTCCCCGGGCTCGGCGCACACATTGGTCTCGATCAGGCCGGTCACCGTGCCCTCGGGGTAGTTCACCGTCGCGTTCAGCCCCGTCACCTGCCCGTCGCGCAGACCGCTGGTGCTGCCGCTGCGGAACACCCGCTCGCCGACCGACGGATCGCCCACGCCCGTGATCCGCACGCCGTTGCCGTTGCCGATGGAGACGACGTCGGCGCCCGCGCCCGCCGTGCCGCTCGCGTACTGGATCAGCGAGAAGTCGGCGCCGGGGAAGTTCTGCTGGACCGTCTTGCCCACCTGCTGGGTGCCCTGGTTGTCCGCGAACCACAGCGAGCCGGTCGGACCGCAGTGCCCGGCGGTGAGAATGAAGTCGCTCTGCCCGTTCGTCACGTTGAAGCCCGCCGAGCAGCGCCCGCCGGTCGACAGGATCGGCTGCGCGCCGTTGAGCCGGGTGGTGAAGGTGCCCTGGGTGCGCTCCGTCTTCACGAAGGTGCCGATGTCGCCCGCGACCTGGGTCATCCTGGACCAGTCGGAGGAGGACACCGTGCTGTCGCCCTGCACCACCACCTGGTTGTTGCGGTAGTCCATCACCCAGGCCGTGCCGGGCACCCGGGGTGCCGAACGCAGCGTCGAGGCGGCCGACTTGAGCTCGTTCATGCTGTGGCTGACCACTTTCGCCACGACTCCGGCCCGCTCCACCTCGGCGGCCGTCTTCTCGTCGGTCACGGCGACGACCGGCTTCCCGTCAGCGCCGATCCAGTTGCCCGCCGTACGCGAGGTGCCGAGCCGGGCGGCGAGTCGGGCACCCTCGTTCGTGGCGGTGTCCTTGGAGCTGAACGGGACGGCGGACGTGCCGGAGGGTTCACTCGCCATGGCGGCCTGCGTCACCATCGCTCCTCCCAGGAGGAGTCCGCCGACTGCCGCCAGCCGTGTAACCCGCCGGACGATCCGTCGTCGTGCGTGCCTCATCAATGGCTCCCGAACCCCGAACGCGCGGCCTCAACACCGCGGGGCCCTCCGGTCGTTGAGTGCCCTCCCTCCATAACGGGTGCGGAGGCGGAGGCGTTCAGAGCACGCGTGATCTTCTTACCGTTTCGCGGGCCGTTCCGCTCACGGCTTGCGGCCCACCCCGCAGTACATCGCCACCTCCCGCGGCACCGCCTCCGGCGGCCCCTCCGGCCGCCAGCGCGAGCACGACACCACCCCCGGCTCCAGCAGCTCCAGTCCGTCGAAGAAACGGCTCACGGCCTGCGGGCTGCGCTGGGTGAGCGTCGGGATACCGCGCTCGTTCCAGAACCTGACCGCCTCGTCCATGTCCGGGATCTCCGGGCTGCTGATGGTGTGGGACAGAACGAGGTGGCTGCCGGCCGGGAGAGCGTCCAGATACCGGCGGACGACGGCGTACGGATCCTCCTCGTCGGGCAGGAAGATGACCACCCCCAGCAGCATGAGGGCCACCGGCCGGCTGAAGTCCAGTGTCCTGGCCGCCCGTTCAAGGACCGTGTCGACATCGCGCAGATCCGCGTCCAGGTGGTCCGTGCGGCCCTCCGGGGAACTCGTGAGCAGGGCGCGGGCGTGGGCCATCACGAGCGGGTCGTTGTCGACGTAGACGATCCTGCTCTCCGG
This sequence comes from Streptomyces sp. NPDC001002, assembly GCF_053599215.1. Taxonomy (NCBI): domain Bacteria; kingdom Bacillati; phylum Actinomycetota; class Actinomycetes; order Kitasatosporales; family Streptomycetaceae; genus Streptomyces; species Streptomyces sp. NPDC001002. Next base: position 19,209 of record NZ_JBSFLV010000033.1, read on the forward strand.
GGCGTGCCGCTGGGCGATCTCGTGGGTGTTGTCGGCCGTGGGCAGCCCGGTGCCTATGTCGAGGAACTGGCGGACGCCCGCCTCGGTGACGAGGTGGCTGACGGCGCGGCCCAGGAACTGCCGGTCGGCGCGGGCGTAGTCGTGGATGGCCGGATGCAGTTCACGGATCCGGTCGCCGGCCACCCGGTCGACCTCGTAGTAGTCGCCGCCGCCGAGCCAGTAGTTCCAGATCCGGGCCGCGTGCGGGCGCAGGGTGTCGATGCGTCTGCGCAGGGTCGCGGCGGGATCGTCCGTGGCTGGCATGTTCTCCGTCACGGGGTCAGCTCCTGGAGGGCCTGGTGGGGGGAGCGGATGTGTCAAGTGGCAATCTAGACTGCCGAGTTGATGTCTGCCGAGGGAACCGGGTGGGTTGTTTTCCCGGCACCTTCCGGCGCGGTCCCGCTCCCGGTGTTCCCCGCGCCGTCACCCGCCAGCAGTGCCCAACTGCGCTCGTCACCCCACGGCGACGCCGGGTCGACGTACGGGCGCAGCAACGCGGTCAGTTCTGGGTCCGCCCGTCGGTTCAGTACGTCCGAGGCGATCTTGCGGGCGATCCCGGCGAGATAGTCGGCGACCTGAACGCGCGCGTCCAGACGCGAGTGCACCAGGCGCACCTCGCCGAGCCCGACTCCGGCCCGCCGCGCCGTCTCCTGGATCCAGGCGATCCGTTCCGGCGTCAGCATGTTCTGCCGGTCGTGCGTCATCAGCACGGTGCGCCCGCCCGCGCTCCAGAACGCGGCCGTTCCCACGATCGCCGGCAGCAGCGGATTGAGGACGGGGACCAGGACCGGCCCGGACAGGACCCGCGCCCGATAGGCGTCGGCGCGCGGGCGGGCCGCCGCGAGCCGCTCCAGGATCAGCGCGAGGTCCGTACCGGGATGCGCGCGTCGCAGCGCCTCCACCGTCCGGAAGAAGACGTCGACGGGCTCGCCCGCCTCCCCGTCGTTCCTGATCCGCAGCAGCTGGTTGGCCGCCTGGAGGAACTCCCGCCACGGCTCCTCGCCGAGCACCCGCGGGCCCGCGCGGAACAGGGCGAGTCCCTCCGGACCGCCGCCGAGCAGCAGGTCGGCGACCCGGTCCACGACGAAGAAGGTCTTCTCGGTGAGATGCACCTTCGCGTTCCCGTGGATCGGCCCCGCGGGCGCGAGCAGCCACTCCAGCACCGCCCGGTGTTTCTCCCGCAGCAGGTGATTGGCCTTGTACTCCTTGGCGGGTGAGCGGATGCGGTCCCGGATCTCCTGCACGTACGCGGCGGCGGAATCCATCGGCAGGTGCACACCGGCGTGCGCGAACACGTCCGTGTTCCCGCCGGTCAGATTCTCGCCGTCCGACCCCGACTCGTCGCAGGCGACCTCCACCACCCGCGGCCCGTACGCGTCGTTCCAGGTCACACCACAGCCCCCTATCTTGAGCGCATGACCAGGATCGCGCACCACACCACAGGTGACGCAAACCCTTTGCGCGCCCTCACCCTCGACCGCCTGCGATGTCGTACGAGCATGAAGTGGCGCACCTACCCGCCGGACGTCCTGCCCCTGTGGGTGGCCGAGATGGATGTGCCGCTGGCCGAACCCGTGCTGCGCGCGCTCACCGACGCCCTCGCGCTCGGCGACACCGGATACCCGGCCGGCACCGCCTACGCCGAGGCGCTGGCCGAGTTCGCCGAGAAGCGGTGGGGCTGGGACGGGTGCGCGGTGGAGCGCACCGCGATCGTGCCCGACGTGATGATGGGCATCGTTGAGATGTTGAGGCTGGTCACCGGGAACGGCGATCCGGTGGTGGTGAACCCGCCGGTGTATCCGCCGTTCTTCCAGTTCATCGAGCACATGGACCGACGCGTGGTCGAGGCACCGCTCGGCCCCGACCTGCGCATCGACCTCGACGTGCTGCAGGACGCCTTCCGGCAGGCGGTCGCGGGCGGCGGGCGGGCCGCCTATCTGCTGTGCAGCCCGCAGAACCCGACCGGCACGGTGCACACCGCCGACGAGCTGGCCGCGGTCGCCGCTCTCGCCGACCGCTACGGCGTGCGCGTGGTCGTCGACGAGATCCACGCCCCGCTGACCGCCTCGGGCGTGGACTTCGTGCCGTATCTGAGCGTGCCAGACGCCGAGTGCGGCCTGTCGCTCATGTCCGCCTCCAAGGGCTGGAACCTGGCAGGGCTGAAGGCCGCGCTCGCCGTGGCGGGCCCCGCGGCCGCGGCCGACCTCGCCCGACTGCCCGAAGAGGTCAGTCACGGGCCCAGCCACCTCGGCGCCATCGCCCACACCGCGGCCCTGCGGGACGGAACCGACTGGCTCGACGCGCTGTGCGCCGGGCTCGACGAGAACCGGCGGCTGCTCACCGACCTGCTCGCCGCACACCTCCCGGCCGTCAACTGCCGTCCGGGCGAGGCGACTTACCTCGCCTGGCTCGACTGCCGCGCACTCGGTCTCGGCGACGACCCTGCCGACGTCTTCCTGGAGCGGGGACGGGTGGCACTTAGCCCCGGTGCCCGCTTCGGCACCGGCGGGGCGGGTCACGTACGCCTGAATCTGGCGACCTCGCCGGAGGTGATCGAGGAGGGCGTACGGCGGATGGCGGCGGCGCTCGGCTGAGCGGCCGCCGGGGGTGTCATGCACACGCGACGTCGGCTGCCATCATGAGCACATGCGTGTGCTGATGCCGCTTCCCGACCGCGACTTCGACGTCACCGAGGTGGCCGTGCCCTGGCGGGTGCTCACCGACGCGGGGCACGAGGTCGTCTTCGCCACCGAACGCGCCGGCACCCGGCCCGCCGCCGACCCGCGCCTGCTGACCGGCGTGATCTTCGGGCAGCTCGGCGCGGCCGACGAACCCAAGCGGTTCTACGAACAGCTCACCCGGGCACCGGAGTTCAGCGACACGGTCGCCTGGGCCGACCTCGATGTGACGGCGTACGACGGGCTGTTGCTGCCCGGCGGGCACGCGCCCGGTATGCGGCAGTACCTCGGCTCGGCCGAACTGCGGCGCCAGGTCGGGCTGTTCTGGGCACTGGGCCGGCCCGTCGGCGCCATCTGCCACGGCGTCCTGGTGCTGGCCCGTACCGCGGATCCGGCCACGGGACGCGGTGTTCTGACGGACCGTCGGACGACCTGTCTGCCCAAGTACATGGAACGCGGCGCCTACTTGAGCACCGCCTGGCGGCTGGGCCGCTACTACCGCACCTACCCGGAGTACGTCGAGGACGAGGTGCGGGGCGCGCTCGGCGACCCGGGCGCGCAGTTCGAACGCGGTCCCCGGGAGCTGACGCGGCGCGGCACGGCGAGCGACGACACGCATGCCTTCGTCGTCGAGGACGGCACCTATCTGTCCGCGCGCTGGCCCGGCGACGCGTATCTCTTCGCCCGTCGCTACCTCGGACTCCTGGGTTCCACCGCCGGTGCATAGACTGCGCGCCATGGACGACTCCACGCTGGACCGGCTCGCCGCGGGCAAGTACCTGCTGGTCACCAGCTACCGCAAGAACGGCACCACGGTCGCCACCCCGGTCTGGGTGGTGCGCGACGGGGACACCCTCGGTGTGTGGACGGTGGCCGACTCCTGGAAGGTCAAGCGGATCCGGGCCCGGGGCGATGTCCTCGTCGGCCCCTGCGACGTACGCGGCAACCCGACCGGCGACTCGATCCCGGCCACCGCCGAGATCACCGACGCGGCCACCGTCGCCCACTACCGCAAGCTCCTGACCCGCAAGTACGGCATCATGGGCCGGCTCACGCTCCTCGGCAGCAGGCTGCGACGCGGGCTCGACGGGACCGTCGGCATCCGCGTGCGCCTGGTCGGCCCCGAGCCCGGCACCGCCGCCGAATGACGAACCGCGCGGCACTCCGGTTGCCGGCTTTCGGGGGAGTGCCGCGCGGCTCGTGTATCGGCGGGAGGATCGGCTACGACGCGTCGAGCACCGTGCCGTTGAGGATCGCGCCGCCCTCCTGCGGTTCCCCGTTGTCGTTCAGCTGCTGGAACCGGACGGACTCGGTCGGCTCCGTCACCTGGTCGGTGATCGTGGGCAGGGACACCTCCGCGCTCAGCTCACCCGCGGGCACGTAGCCGAACAGGGAGAGGTACTGCAGCGAGGACAGGGGACGCTCCGGATCGGGCTCCTCGCCCGTGTTCTCGGCGAGCCACTGCGGGTCCACGTCCTTCGTCGACAGCTCCGGGCCGTCGGTGACCGGCAGGATGCCGAACGACACCCCCAGGTCCACGTCGGCCGTCTCGGACAGCGTCATCTTCCAGCGCAGCGGCTGCCCCTCGGTCACCCGGTCGGCCACCGGCGTCACCGTGACCGTCGGCTGGGGATCGTCGTCCTCGACGAGGACACCCCCGCGATGGGCGCCGACGACCGCACCTCGTACGGCCTTCACGACCACGTCGTCCTGCGTGCCGTAGGAGAAGCGCGTGTTGCCCTCCACCTTCACCGACACGTTGATGTCGTTGCCGCCCGGGTGGACCGTCACCAGGCTTTCCTTCTCCCCGCCGGTGACCGGGTCGAGGACGTAGAGACGCACCTGGCCGGAACCGCGACCGGACACCTGCACCGGCACCTTGTAGGTGCGCACGCCCGAGTCGCCCTCCTTGACGGTCAATCGGCCGATGTCGACGCGGGGCAGCGCGGGTGCCGTGACCGCGGGAGTGCCGGTGCGCCAGCCCCAGGCGTCCATCAGCCAGGCCTGTCCTGAGCCTGAACGCGGCGTCAGGTCAAGGGACTTGATGTGCTTGAGGTCGAGACCGGCGCGGGTGGCGGCGGTCAGCGGGACGCGTACCTCGCGGGCCCAGTAGGAGCTGGTCCGTTCGGTGCCCGGCAGCCCGTCGACCTTGACGCCACCGAGCGTGGCGCGCTTGCCGTGGGTGTCGGTGAGGGCGACGTCGAGGCGGGTGCCGGTCGAGTTGGGCGGCACGATCACCCGCAGGGACAGGTCCTTGGCACCGTTGAGCGAGACCGGCGTGCCGGGGCGCACCTTCACGGCCGATCCGGCCGCGGACCACTTCAGCGCGACCGCGCGGCGGCCGACCTCATGCGTGGTGTCCCACTGGGCGAAGTGCGGCGAACTCCCGTTGGTGTCCGCACCCAGGCACGCCTTGGCGGGAGACGGGTCCACGACCGCGCACAGCTTGCCGCCGGTCACCGACATCTTGCCGTCCGGCAGGAAACCGCCGGCCCGCTTGGCGCCGACCGCGTGCGTGAGCACCCGCGCGGGGTCGGCCGACGGGGCCCGCTTGCCCGAGCCGTCGAGCAGCGGCCGTACCCGGTCGTCACCGGCGACGAACAGCCGGGCCGCCGCCGCGATGTAGGTGCTGCCCGCCTTGTGCTGCTGGTCGGCGGTCAGCCGGGTCGCGGTGCCCGGCGAGCAGACCGCGTCCCGCTGGTCCGGGTCCTCGTAGAAGTCGTCCCAGGCGGGCGCCTCGGCCTGTCCGGGCGTCCACTCCGAGTTGAAGAAGTTGTGGTCTGCGCCGACCACGTAGACCGCGCTGTGCAGAGCCGCGCCGCGGCTGACACTGCGGGTGCCGTCGACGTAGACCTCGCCCTGGAGGTCGGAGACATCGCCGTCGCAGCCCGGCAGGATCGTCGCCGAGGGCACGTCCGCGACCGGGTTCTGGCCGAAGATCGTCGGGCCGATGAGGACGGTGCCGCGGATGTGCCAGCGCACCCGGCCGTGGTAGCCGTCCTGTGCGGCCGGCGGCGGGTAGAGGCTGTCCATGGCCGCGCGGTTGACGCCCTCGCCGCCTCGCGAGTGGCCCACGAGCAGCACGCGCGAGAGGTCGGCCTTGGGCGCGTCGCGGACGACCGCGGGCGCCGAGGCCGGGTTGGCGGCCCAGTCGGCCCAGCGGGCGAGGTGCTGGCGCACCAGCGAGGAGCGGGCCTGGGCGCCGCCGTCCTCGGCCGCCCAGTCCTGCCCGTTGATGCCGTTCGCGGAGATCGACACGGTCACGTAGCCCTGGGAGGCGAGGAGTTGCTGGTCGCGCAGGTAACCCCGGTAGCTGGGGATCGGCTTGGTGCCCTGCGGGCAGGGCCAGTCGCCCTCGATGTCCTCACCGGCGTAGCAGGTGGGGTGCCGGCCGTGCAGGAACAGGGCGAGCGGACGCTTGCCGGTGGCGCCCTTCGGCGCGACCACCACGGCCTGCATCTCGACCGGTTCGGGGAAGCCGGGGAGCTTGACCGGGTCGAGGTCGTACTCGCCGGTGCTCGTGCGGTAGGAGCCCGGCTTGCCCGGGTCCACGGAGTTCGCCGGGAGCGGGGCGGGCGGCGTGGCCGCAGCGGACCGCTTGCCGCTCGGGGTCTCGACGCGTCCTGCCGCGTTCAACTCCCGCCCACCGGACCTCACCTGAAGGTCCGTCAAATCAGCTTTTGGATCGGCCTGTTGGAGATCGAGACGGAAAGTGCGCCCGTCCTTCCCAGGCGCGGGGTGGCCGAGCAGTCGGTCCCCCGCGTAGAAGTCGACGCGGGCGTCTCCCATCGGTACCGGCTTGGTGGAACGCCACACCAGTTGCCGGTCGTCACCCCCGCCGGCGATCCGCCAGCCCGGCGGCAGTCCGCCGTCACTGTCGGCCGCCGTCGTGATCGGTCTGGCGTCGGACGGCGGAGCCGCCTGCGCCAAGCCTGGCGATCCCCCCGCCACCGCGAGCACCGTCGCGGCGGTCACCCATATTCGCCGGGCACGGATCAAGGTTGCCCTCCTCAAGTTCTCAGCTCAGGCGCCCCGTTGGTCAGCGGAGGCCTCTCGCGTACCGGAGGACGGGCGAGGGCGCCTGTGGGTTGCCTGTGATCAGGAATTCGGCCGAAGGGCATGGGTGCCCGGAATCCGCGAAGGGCATCGGAAGCCGACGGGCATGGGTGCCCGGAGTCCGGGAAGGGCACTGGGAATGAGCCGAACCCCGTTGCGTGCCGCCGTCGTCGGCACCGGCCACCGTGCCCAGACCTTCACCCGAGGCCTCGCCGACCGCCCCGGCCACCGCGTGGCCGCCCTGTGCGACCCGAACCCGACCCGGATGGCCTTCCACAACCGCCTGCTGACCGACGCCGGCGAACCCGCCGCCACCGAGTGGAACCCCGACCGCTTCGCCGACCTGCTGACGGAGGAGGGCATCGACGAGGTCGTCGTCACCACCGTCGACGCGGCCCACGACCGCTACATCGTCCCGGCCCTGAAGGCCGGTTGCCGTGTGGTCACCGAGAAGCCGATGACCGTCGACGCCGACCGCTGCGCCCGCATCCTCGACACGGTCCGCGCCACCGGCAACTCCCTCACCGTCGCCTTCAACTACCGTTTCAACCCGGTGCACGAACGGGTGCGGGCGCTGCTCGCCGACGGCGCGATCGGCGAGGTCCTGTCCGTCCACTTCGAGTGGCTTCTCGACGTGCGCCATGGCGCGGACTACTTCCGTCGCTGGCACCGCGAGAAGCGGCACAGCGGCGGACTGATGGTGCACAAGTCGAGCCACCACTTCGACCTGGTCAACTGGTGGCTCGCCGACGAGCCTTCGGACGTCTTCGGCTACGGACGGCTCGGCTTCTACGGCCCCGAAGCGGGCGCCCGCCACGGACTGCGCCGGGACTACGACCGCGCCCACGGCGCCGCCCCCGCCGCCGACGACCCCTTCGCGCTGGACCTCGCCGACAACGACACCCTGCGTGCCCTCTATCTCGACGCCGAGGGTGACGACGGATACCTCCGGGACCGCAACGTCTTCGGCGGCCCCGTCACCATCGAGGACGACATGGCGCTCCTGGTCCGCTACACGCGGGGCGCGACGATGACGTACCACCTCACGGCCTACTCCCCGTGGGAGGGCTACCGGGTCATGTTCAACGGCAGTGCGGGGCGGCTGGAGTTGGAGGTCGAGGAGAGCGGCTGGACGCGGCCCCGGACGCGGGTCGCGTCGGACAGCGGGGCCCTGCACGGGGACACGGCGGCCGAGCACGCGGGCGGCGCGCGTCTCACGCTGCGTCCGCTGTGGCAGGCCCCGGTCGACATCCCACTGGATGCCTCGCACGAGGCCCACGGCGGGGGAGACCCGCGGATGCTCGACGCGCTCTTCGGTCCCGTGGACGTAGGGCGTCTGCCGCAGGCCGAGGGGGTCGCGCATCCGACGGCCACCGAGCGCGACGGTGCCCTCGCGCTGGCCGTGGGGCTCGCGGCGAACCGGTGCTTCGAGACCGGACGGCCGGTGGCGGTACGGGAGTTGGTGCCGGGGGTGTGGGAGCGGTGAGGGGGATCTAGGTGTTCCCGGCCGGCCACTCCCGCCTTACGTGACGGGCCGTCAGGTCCAGGCGCGGTAGGGCTCGTCGACGAGCTGGAAGACCGGCTCGCCGCGCACCGGGTCCTTCGCCGTGGACAGTCGCACCCGGTCGCCGCTGTGGATGCCGATCGGCGGGCCCATGACCCGGCCGCGCACAACGAACCCCTCGGCCATCTCGACGAGCGACACATTGCGCGCGGCCGGGGTGTTGCGGTGCACGATCGTGGAGTGGCGGACCGTGCCGGTGCCCTCGCTGCGTTCCGTCCTGAGGTCGCTGCCCTGGCAGACCGGGCACAGCAGCCGGTGGTACATGGCCGTCCCGCACCAGGTGCAGCGCTGGAAGAGGACGGCGTCCGAGGCCGGCGCCGCCGCGGGATCGAGTAGGCCCGCCGAGGAGCCGGCTGTCTGACGAACGACGCTCGCTGAGTGGTGGTACACGCTGGTCAACCCCCTGCGCTCGGCCGGAATCCGACGTGCGCGGTTCGCGGTGCGACCGTGCACGGATTCAGCGTATGGCACTGAGTGTCAGCGGTAAAGGCACTCGGTTCCCTCAATAATTTCGGGTTCCCGCAATGAGGTTCCCGAGGTTCCCTCAATGAAGTTCCCTCGATGAATTCGGGCGGGCGCCGGTCAGTCCCGGTCGAGCGCCGTCTCGATCTCCCGCACGACCCGCCACAGCGGAGCCCCGCGCCGGGAGACGACGACCACCACGTCCTCCGGCTGCTCCCCGACGGGCCGGACGGGCGGAGCACCGACGCCGAACGCGGACTGGACGTACCCCAGCGCGTGGTCCACCGTGGCGCTCGCGTCCCCCTGTCCGTCCGAACGCAGCCAGGAGCGCAGGGCGTTGTTGTGTGCCGCCACCACGGCGGCCGCGATCACGTCGGCCTGCAGTGTCCCGTCGGGCCGGCCGGCGAAACGCGCGCGCAGGTACTCGGCGAGGGCCCGCTCGTAGCGCCACACCACGGACAGCTCGTAGGCCCGCAGCCCCGGCACCTTCTTGGTGAGGCGGTAGCGCTGCACGGAGAAGGTCGGGTTCTCGGCGTACATCTTCAGCACCAGCCGGGCCGCGTCGCACACCCGCCGCACCGGCTCGTCCTCGTCCGCGCTGTCGGCGAGATACGTCGTCATGTCCGCGAGACAGCCCTCGTGGTCGGGGAAGACCACGTCCTCCTTGGAGGGGAAGTACCGGAAGAACGAGCGCCGTCCGACGCCCGCGAGCGCCACGATGTCGTCGACCGTCGTCTGCTCGTAGCCGCGTTCCAGGAACAGTTGGAAGGCCGCCGCGACCAGGGCGTCCCGCATGGGCGGTCGTACGCCCGGCCGCGCCTTCTCACCGCGACCCGTCGCCGCACCGCTGGAGCTCATGGACGGGAACGTAACACCCGGGCGGCGTCGATGGCACTCAGTGCGCCCCTTTCGGGGAACTGAGTGCTTCACCCCTGCCCGGGCGTCCGCGTGCCCCTCGCATAGCCTCCCTGCATGCCTTCCCTCAGATCCCGTCTCCTGTACGTCAGTGACCTGGCGTACCCGGCGCGCGGGCGCCGATACTGCGACGAGGACATATTCCTGACCTCGCGCCTGCGCGAGGACTTCGACGTCGCGCTGTGCCACCCGCGGGACGCCGCCGCGCTGATGGACGCCTTCGACGGCGTCGTCGTCCGCAACAGCGGTCCGGTCCTCGGCTACCAGGCGGAGTACGACGCCTTCCGCGCGAAGGCGGCCGCGAGCGGGACGCGGGTCTACAACCAGCTCACGGGCCGCGCCGACATGGCAGGCAAGCAGTACCTGCTCGACCTGAGCGCCGCCGGCCGCCCGGTCATCCCCACTGTCGACCGCGTGGCGGACCTGCACCGGCTGCCCGAGACGGCCGAGTACGTGGTCAAGCCCAAGTTCGGCGCCGACTCGGTCGGCCTGTCGATCGTGCCCGCCGACCGCCTGCCCCCGCTGGTGGACGGCACCGTCCTGGTCCAGCCGCGCATCGACTTCGTCTATGAGGTCTCCTTCTACTTCGTCGACCACGGCTTCCAGTACGCCCTCAACGCCCCGCACACCGACCGGCGCTGGGACCTGGAACCGTACGAACCCACCGGCGAGGACCTGGAGTTCGCCCGTGGCTTCATCGACTGGAACACCGTCGAGCACGGCATCCAGCGGGTCGACGCCTGCCGCGCCCCGGGTGGCGAGCTGCTGCTGGTCGAGTTGGAGGACCTCAACCCGTACCTGTCCCTGGACGTCCTCGACGAGGCACGCCGGGACAGCTTCGTGGCGGCCTTCAAGGAGTCCCTTCGCGGGTTCCTCGGTCGCTGAACTCCCGGGGCGGGCGGTGCGTATCACTCCCCGAGGGACGGCGGAGGTCCCTGTCAGGGACGGAAGGAGTGCGCTGTGCCGACACCGCCCGGATCCGGGTCACCGGACGACCGCCCACCGCTGGAGCCCGTGCGCGTACTGCGCCCGCGCCGCACCGACGCGCTGGCGCAGTTACTGAAGGACATACGCCAGGACAAGGACTACCGCGACCGTGAGGCCGTGGCCGTACGGGACCCGTACGCGTGGACCGACGAGGAGACGGAGGAACTCCCGCCCGTTGCCGACGAGTTCACGACCGGAACAGCCGCAAGACCAGCTGCCAGGCCGGCCGCACGATCCGCCGCCAGGCCGGCCGCCGTGCCCCCACGCCCGCCGCGTGCCGTCGGTCGCCTCGGCTTCGGCCCGGGACACCGTCGTGCCGCCGTGGTGATCGGGGTCGGCGCGGCTGCCGTCGTCGGCTTCGGCTGCGCCCTTCTGCTCCCCGGCCGCACCGACGCCGCGACGGCGGCGCCACCGGCGACCGCGTCCGCCGACCCGACCCCGGCCGCCTCGGACCCGGGCACGGGCGACCCCGACGGCGCGGGCACCCTCCGCGAGGGTGACAGCGGCGCCGCGGTGACCGACCTCCAGCAGCGCCTGCTGCGCATCCCGGACGTCTACAAGGACGGCTCCACCAACGGCAGTTACGACACCACCCTCACCGAGGCGGTGGCCCGCTTCCAGCTCTGGTACGGCATCCGGGGCGACGAGACCGGCGTCTACGGCAACGACACCCGCCAGGCCCTCGAATCGCGGACGGCGGCCGGAACCGGCTGACCTGGCCGGGGTGTTGTCCCGCACGGTCTCGAACGCCGGGCAACGGGTGGGGAAAAGGCAGGTGGACGGGTATCGCGTGCCCGGCACCATGGGCTCATGGCCGGCGTGCGAGACGCCCGGCCCGTCCCGAGCCGAAGGCACCACCCATGAACGGCACTCGCATCCCGGGCCTGATCCTGCCCATGGTCTTCCTGCTGGCCCTCGTCGTGGGCCTGTTCTGGTACTGGCGGCACCGGGGCGACGAGTGAACGACGGGCCGCGCTCCGGAGGTTGGTGCCCCGCAGGCCGGCGCGCCCGACGTCAGCGTGCCGATTCGACCAGCGCCTGAGTGACCGCCCGCACGCTGCGCGCGATGTGCTGGAGCTGCATCACCTCCGCCGCGTACAGCTTGATCGTGTGCTCGATGACCGACTCGGGCAGGCCCAGGGCGGGCAGGTCCGCGCGGGCGGTCTGCAGGGCGGTGCGCGCGACCCGGATCTCGTGCTGGACCTGGATCTGCGCGTGCCGGGCGAGCAGCACGGGGTGGCGGATCAGCGCCGGGTAGCTGGCGTACCGCGCCGGCACCAGCTCGCGCAGCCACTTGGTCGCCGAGCGCTCCCAGTCGTAGCTGCCGGGCGACTTGACCTGGCACGGCCAGTCCGGGCTGACGCGGGTGGTCGTCATCTGCATGGTCATCGCTCCAGGATGTGCGGCGTCGTGGAGGGTGGTCCGACGGTGACGGGCGGCCCCGGTCTAGGGGATGACCGGGGCCGCCACGGGTCCTCGCACGGGCGAGGCCCTACCGAACACCCCGGGCGCCGACGCGGGTAGGAGACGGCGGCCCCGGGTGCTCGTACAGGAGCCCGCGAGGGCAGGCGGTGCCGGCGCGACGAGAGGAGCGGCGTGCGCATGGGCGGACCGTCGGCTTTCTGCGGGCGGATGGGGCGGCGGGGACGGGGGCGCGGACGTGTTCCGGAGTGAGCCGGAGCGCGATCCGTGAGCAGTATTTATATATGCCGTCCGCTTTGCAAGGCGCATGAAAACATTCATGCGTGATATATGGCGGATGATCCGTCCGTGCCACGAAATGACCGAAGTGGCCGACATGGCCGCGGGGTACACCCCCGGCGATAGCGGGACCCTCTGAGTTCAGTCCCTGAGGAAGAACTGGTGCTGGTCGGAGATCTGCTCGTACTCCTCCAGGCGCGCCTGGGTGCGCTCGGGGTCCGCGTCGGTCATGGCCTGCAGCAGCGCGGCGGCCATCACACCGGGTGCGGCATAGGAGTCGAAGACCAGGCGGGAGCCGGTCGCGGTGGCGAAGGTGACGTCGGCCTCGTCGGCCACCGGACCGAGCGCCAGGTCCGTGACGAGGGCGACCAGCAGCCCGGCGCTGCGCGCGACCCGGACCGCCGTGAGGGTCTCGTGGGCGTGCCGGGGCATCGAGAACGCCAGCACCCAGGTGCCGCCCGCCTCGCGCGACTGCAGCAGCGCGTCGTACGCGACGCTGCCACCCCGCGTCACCAGCCGCACGTCCGGGTGGATACGGCGCGCGGCGTAGGCGAAATACTCGGCGAGCGAGGCCGAGATGCGCAGCCCGAGGATGGTCAGCGGGGTCGACTCCGACAGCTTGCGGCCCATCTCGATGAGCTGGTCGGGGTCGGCGAAGTCGCGCCGCAGGTTCTCCAGGTTCTCGATCTCGGCGTCGACCGCCGACTGGAGTTCGTTGCTGCCGTTCTCCTCGGTCGCCGCGGGCCCGCCGGCCAGCGTGCCGAGCGCGATGGACTGGAGCTTCTCGCGCAGCGCCGGGTAGCCGCTGAAGCCCACGGCCGCGGCGAAGCGCGTCACGGAGGGCTGGCTCACGCCGACACGTTCGGCGAGGTCGGTGATGGAGAGGAACGCGGCCTCGGTGATGTGCTCGATCAGGTACTGGGCGATGCGGCGCTGGCCCGGGGAGAGCCGGGGCCGGTCGAAGAGGGTCCTGAGCTGGGAGGCCGGGGCGGCCTCGACCTCCGGTGCGGTCTTGCCCGAGGTGATGGCGGATGCCTGTGCGCGTGCCTGCTGCGGCGATGGCACCGGTGCGCCTCCTTTGTCTCCCACAGTGCCTCAACATAGCTCACACGCTGTCACCACAGGGGTTTGTGAGAGGGCATATGCCGTACGGAGAACGGATGCTCAGGTCACGCCGCCGGACGCGGAGTCACCGCCGGTAGATGGTGATCGAATGACCGACCTCGTCGACCGCGCGACTGCTGTCGATCAGTTCGGCCAGCCGTCCGCGCGCCTTGGCCACCGACGAGTCCGACACCACCAGCAGCCCGTGCACCTCGGATTCCGGCACGTCACGCGGGTCGGCCGCGTCGATCCCGTAGTAGGACGGCACCCCACTGCCCTTGTAGACCAGCCAGATCCGCTCGCCCGCGTACCGCTCACGCAGCCGGTCGGCGAGCCGCCCCAGGTCCTGGCCCCAGTCCACGTTGGAGTCGTGCAGCCGCAGATGCGTCTTCGCCGGCCCGCCGAACGCCTCGTTGGAGTACGGCAGATAGTAGGGATACGTCCGCACCGAACTGACCGCGACGAACGCCACCAGCACCCCCGTCACCAGGGGCGCCCACCGCCACCGCACCGCGAGCACGCACCCTGCGGCCACCGCGAGGAACATCGGCACGAACACCGCGTACCGCGTCCCGAAGTCCCGCGACCCCGTCATGGCCGCGGCCAGCAGCACCGCGGCGGGCACGAGCACGTACGGCGCCGAGGGCTGCAGCCGCGGTACCGCGACCAGCACGACCGCCCCGGCGGCCCACAGCGCGAGCATGCCCAGCGGCGTCTTCACCAGCAGCGCGACCGGCAGGTAGTACCAGAGCGAGCCCGTGTACACATGCCCGAAGAGGAACCCCTGCCACGGGTAGGCCTCCATCCCGAACTGGAGCCGCATCCCGTCCTTGTACGACCCGGGCAGCGGCAGCAGATCCACCACCAGCCCCTTCAGCCCGTGCACGGCCGGGACCGGGTCCATGGACGACGCACGCAGCCGTGGATCCACCACGAGATACGACGCCCATACGACGGCCACGGCGACCCCCGCCACGACGGCCGCACCTGCGAGCGCCCGCAGCACCGCCTTGCGCCGGTCCACCGAACCGCCGTGCCACACCGACCACGCGGCCAGTGCCAACAGCACCGGCACGACCGGCAGCACGCTCATCTTCGTGGCCAGGCCCGCGCCGAGCGCGATCCCGGCCAACGGCACGTACAGGCGCGGCCGTTGGCGTGCCCGCCACAGCAGCCACGCGGACGTCAGCACGAACCCGGCCGCCGGCACATCGAGGGTGGCCAGCGAGCCGTGGGCGACGATGTCGGGGGAGAAGGCGTACAGGGCGAGAGCGGCCAACCCCGCGACGGCGCCCGCCAGTTCACGCGCGAAGGCGAACACGACGAGCCCGAACAGCAGCGTCAGCACCATCACCGGCAGCCGCGCCCAGAACATCAGCTGCCAGGGATCGTTGCCCGACTCGTACAGCAGATGCCGCCCGAACTCCCCTTGGTCGCCCTTGTAGTTGGTGTCCACGTGCGGGTCGGCGACCGCCACCCCGGCAGCGATCACCAGCTTGCCGAGCGGCGGGTGTTCGGGGTTGAAGCGGATGCGGTGCTCGTGGAGGTAGTCGGCGGCCGTGCCGACGTACACCGGCTCGTCGATGGTCGGTGTCTGCTGGACCGCGGTGGTCGCCATCGCGGCGGCCAACTGCCCGAGCAGCAGGACCACGAGGAGCGGCACCAGCCAACGCCTGGCCGGGAGCCGTGCGGGCGTCGTGGCCTTCGGCTCCGGCGGGGTGTCCGCGTCGTCGAGAGTCCCGGGTTCGAGCACCGAGTGCTGTTCCTGCGCCATCATCCGCCCCGCGGTGACACCGACCGCGAGGCGGCGGGAGTGATCCGGACCCTTCTCATGGGCCCTACCTTCGCATCAGCTCCCGCCACCGAGGGCGTTACCGCTTCAGGAGTCGTACCGACAGACCGTCCGTCGTGTAGACGGGTACGGCCCGCAGCCGGTCGGAGTTCAGCTCGACGCGGTCGAATTGTCCGCGCAGCGCCGATGCGGACAGGACGCGGACCGTGCTGCCCGCGGTCGGCGGCTTGTGCGTGTCCAGCCGCAGCGACAGCACGCTGCCCCGGCCGAGGGTCGCGCGCCGGGTGATCTCCAGGGCGGGCGAGTGGCCCGAGCGCAGCGGCAGCTCCAGCGTGGCCGACTCCTGCGCGTACTGGCCGTGCACCTGGACGGGCTCGCCCAGGCGCAGGGTGCCGCCGGTCACGCGTACGTCGCCGTGGCCCAGGGCGTGCGAAGAAGCGGTCGCCAGGACGCCGGCGGTCACCGTGGTGCCGCCCGTGTACTTGTTGTGGCCCGTCAGCGTCAGCGTCCCGGTGCCGCGCTTGGTCAGGCCGCCGTCGCCGTCGATGTCGTTGCGCCAGCTGTCGGCCGCGCCGAAGCCCCCGGCCGCCGCGTCCAGCGTGACGGTGACGTCGCAGTCGAAGGCGCCGTACCCGTCCGCCGCCGCGAACAGGTTGAGCCGGCCCCACTGCTCGAAGCCGTCCAGCAGCACGTACCCCGAGGGCAGCGCCGTCGTGCGCAGCACCTCGCGCCGCTGGGCCGCGTCCAGGTACGGCAGCCGCGTCTCCAGGAGCACCTCCGCGCCCTTCGGCACGGTCAGGGGCATGCTGCGGCCCTGGCGGGTCAGCACGTACGTGAACTTGGGCTCCACGACACGGGCGTTGGCCTCCCGGTCGGCGTACTTGTCGGTGTCGGTGCCGGCGGAGTGCGCGTAGGCGTACAGGGTGTCGGCGGTGGTGCCGGTCTTCGCCTCGAAGTAGGCCAGGGCCTGGGCGCGGGCCGCGCTCTTGAGGGCCGCGTTCGCCGGGTCGGCGAGGGTGGCGGCGGCGAGCGCGGTGGCCATGATGCGGCCGCCGATGACGTCGACCGTGTTGTGCATGCCGGCCACGATCCGGGTGTGGCTCAGCTCCAGGGTCCGGGTCACCAGTTCCTGGAAGCGCTCGGGCACGGCGTACGCGTAGGCCAGGCCCGCCAGGTGGAAGGCGTTGGTGTGGCCGCTCGGGTAGCCCGCGTCGTCCGTCGGGGAGGTGCTGCGCTGGCGGAGCAGCTGCGGGGCGACGACCACCTCGGAGTCGTACACGGGGAAGCCGAGCGCGTCGGTGGTGCCGGTGTCGACGACCTCGCTGTCCTCGTTCATGCGCCACGGACGCGGGTACTGGTAGGCGTACTTGCCGGGGTTGCCGGAGGCGTACGGGCCGCGCACGGTGTCGACCAGTTCGGCGACCTTGCCGAGCGCGGAGTCGTGCGAACCGGCGCCGAGCGCGGAGCCGGCGGGCGCGCCGGCCGGGACGGCGTCGTCGATCTTGGTGGCGGGCGTGCCGTCGGGCGCGCTGGTGATCGAAGTGACAGCCAGGGCACCGGACTTGTAGAGGTCGGCCAGCGGACCCAGGGCCGCGATCATCGCGTAACTCTGGTGCTGGCGGTCGTAGATGAAGGCTTCCTTCGCCTGGGCGTCCGTGCGCGTGCGGGTGATCTTCGCGCAGTAGCGCATGTTGGCGCGCAGGACCTCGGGCCGGAGCGGGGTGCCGGTGTTCCAGGCGCCGCCGGTCTTCCACACCTTCGCGAAGCCGCCGAGGATCCGCACGACCGCGTTGGTCTCGGGCGTCAGGTTCGCGATGACGTTGGTCTTGTAGTCGTCGACGAACGGCAGGGGCGCGGTCGCGGCCTTGGCGTCGGCGGCGGCCAGCCAGGTCACCAGGGTCGGCGCGGCCAGCGCTCCGGCCGAGACACCCAGCGAGCTCTTGAGGAACCCCCGCCGGTCGACGGCGAGTTGACCGATGGAGGGGGAGCGGTGCCCGACTGGTGACGGCATGCGTGTGCCTCTCTTGAGTTCTTCGGCCCTGCGGCCGGGAGGGAGATCGTGCGCGGGACGCGAGGGAACTGTGGGTCCGGCGCGTCCTGTTGGTGCCTGAGTGAAGATCTATGGCCGGGCGTTGTCCCGTCAGGGGTGGCCCGGCGACCGCGGCATGGCGGCTGCGTGAACGCGGTCCGACCGTGGTTCAGAGGATCGAACGCGCCAGCCGCACGGCGCCCTCGACCGGGGACACCCGCAACGGCTGCGGGCGTGCTCCGGGCACGGATTCCGCGAGGGCTGCGGCGAACGCCCCGTACAGCGAGGGCTGGGCGAGGACGGTGCTGCCCGCGACCACCACGTCGTCCACCGGGACCCCGCGCGCGGCGAGCCGGCCGACGAGCGCGGCGAGGGAGCGGCCGGCCTCGGCGATCACGGTTCGGGCGAGTGCGGAGCCCGCGTCGGCGGCGGCGAACACGAAGGGTGCGCGCCTGCCCCACTCGGCGGAGACGTCCTTGGCGCTCTCCAACGCGTCGCCCAGCGCCGGGACTTCGGCGACGCCGAACGCCTCGACGAGGCCGAGGGCCAGCGCGTCGGGTGCCTCGCCCCGGTCGTGGGCCGCCCACACGGCACGCGCGGCCTCCCGGACGAGACCGGCGGCGCCGCCCTCGTCGCCGAGCACCGCGCCCCAGCCCCCGACCTGAACGGGGGTGCCGTCGGGCAGTCGGCCCACGGCCACGGAACCGGTGCCGGCCACCAGGCCGACGCCCTTGTCCAGGCCCGCCGCGGGCACGAGGAGTTCGGCGTCGCCCACGACCAGCGCGGGCGCGTCGAAGTGGAGTTGCAGGGCGGTACGGATCTGCGCGCACTGGCGCGGGGTCTCGCAGGCGTGTCCGCCCAGAGCCAGGGCGGACGGACGCGCGCCGGTGGGCAGGGCGTCCACGACCAGGGCGGCGAGCCACGCGGCGGCGGCGACCGGATCGTGCGGCCGCCAGCCGCTGCTCGTCCGGACGTGATCGGCGACCTCGGCGTCCCCCGCGAAGGCGCGGAGGTGCGTCTTGGTGCCGCCCACGTCGATACCGACCACAAGAGGGTTCGAGGGGGGTGCGTCCTGCACGGACTCCTCTTTCATCGTTCCGCCGGCCCGGGGACGGTGGACGAACCGTGCCTGGCCGAAGAGGAATTGGAGAAGTAGGGAAGCCCCGGGACGGGCCTCGTGCGGATCACGGCAGGCGAGTACCGTGTACTTCGTTAGGAAGTTAACTAACGAAGTACAGTGCGTCAAGAGTCATCGCGAACTCGATCACTGGAACGACCTTCCGGGCCGCTGTGTGGCGGGGACGCGTGACGCAAGGTCGTCTCAACGCCGCATCCCGCGACACCCGGGGAGCGCGGCCCCTGACCCATGGGGGAACTGTGGAACACGTCGTGGCGGAGACCCCCCGCCTGACCGAGAGCGCGAGCGCGGTCTTCGCGGTGCTGGCGCAGGCCGGCAGCGCGACCCGGCCCCAGCTGGCGAGTCTGGCGGGGCTGTCCAAGCCGACGGTCTCCTCCGCCGTCGCCGAGCTGGAGGCCGTCCGGCTGGCCACCCACTCCGGCACCGCCTCCGGCGGCACCGGCCGCTCCGCCGCCGTATACGGCCTGGGGCCCGCCTCCGGCGCCGTGCTCGCCGTCGACCTCGGTCCCGCCCGGACCCTGGTGCGCGGCTGCGCCCTGGACGGCACCCTGCTCGCCGAGGCGACCGCCACCAGGGAGGACGCCGTCGACGCCGTGCGCGAGGCGCTGGCCGCCCTGCCCGCCGGCGCCCCGCTGCGCACCATCGTCGTGGCGGTCGGTGATGTGACCGCGCCGGACGGCGCCGGTGGCCGCATGCGGCCCGCGACCGCCAAGGCGGGGCCCGTCTTCGACGCCGTGTCGGTCGCGCTGCCGCCCGGAGTGCCGGTCCACCTGGAGAACAACGTCAACTGCGCCGCCCTCGCCGAGCTGCACGAGGGCGCCGCCCTGGGCCGGCGCACCTTCGGCTATCTGCGGATCGGCGTGGGTATCGGCCTCGGCATCGTCATCGGCGGCCAGGTGCTGCGCGGGGCCAACGGCGCGGCCGGTGAGCTCGCGCGGCTGCCCTACCCGTGGGACGACGACCGTGAGCCGCGCCAGGAGGCTCTGGAGGAGTACGTCGGCGCCCAGTCCCTGCTGAGACGGGCCGCGGCGGCCTGGCGGGACGCCGAGGGCCCGGTCCCGGACAGCGCCGACCAGCTCTTCGCCCTCGCCTCGGCGGGCCGGGAGACGGCTCGCGTCCTCGTCGACCGGCATGCCGCCGACGTGGGCCGGCTCGCCGCCGCCGTGGCCGCCGTACTGGACCCGGGGCTGATCGTGCTGGGTGGCAGCACCGGCGCGTATCCGCAGCTCCTGCCCGGTGTGCGGGCCGAGCTGGGTCGGCTGAGCTGGCCCACCGAGGTGGTCAGCAGCACGGTCGGGGACCGCGGCACGGTGGTCGGTGCGGCCCGGCTCGCGGTGGCCAGAGGAGTCCAAACCGTGACCGAAGCCGCGTGGGTGAAGGATTGACGGCCTCGGACTCGGTCTGCCAATGTCCGGACAAGCGCTTTCTAAGTCGGTCGGGACGCCGACTTGGGGTGAGCCTCCCAGCCCGTACACGACGTACGGCAACCGCACGAGGGCGTGCCCGTGCGGTGACGGCCAGGACGGCCGGGGATCTCTACCCCGCGTGGATGATGCGGCCGGGCGAGGCCGCGCCCCCGGAATGCGACTTTTCCAGCAAAATGCACCCGTGCCGCTCCAGTCGGCGCCGTGCTCCGTCCCTTACGACGAAATGGGATCCAAGATGACCACTGTGGGTGTGCGGCGCTCCCGCCGACTCGGCCGCGGCGGCATGCGCCGCCTGGTTCCTCTCGCTGCCGTAGCCACGGCAGGAGCCCTGTTGCTCTCCGCCTGCGGGTCGGGCTCCGGCTCGGGCGGGACCTCCAAGTCCCTGACGTTCTGGATCTCCACGGTTCCGGGGCAGGACGCGGGCTGGAAGAAGCTGGTGGCGCAGTACAAGAAGGAGCAGGGCGTCAGCGTCAAGCTCGTCAACGTCCCCTACGACGGCTACACCACGAAGCTGCACAACGCCGCGCAGGCGAACTCCCTGCCGGACGTGGCGGCCGTGCCGGCGCTGGACCCGATCTGGTCGAGCAAGCTGATCGACCTCAAGTCCATCTCCGACAACAAGACCAACAAGATCAACCAGAACTTCATCGCCAAGGACTCGTCCGGGAAGGTGCTGGCCATTCCCTCGGACATCACCGCGTCCGGGCTGTTCATCAACAAGTCGCTGTTCGAGAAGGCCGGCGTCTCCGTCCCGGCCTCGCCCGAGAAGACCTGGACCTGGACCGAGTTCATCGCGGCCGCCAACAAGGTCCGCGAGAAGACCGGCGCCAAGTACTCCCTGACGTTCGACCAGTCGCCCTCCCGACTCCGCGCCATGGTGTACGAGATGGGCGGGAAGTACGTCCACGCGGACTCCTCCGGCAAGTTCTCGGTGGACGCCGCCACCAAGAAGGCCGTGAACACCTTCGTCGGCTGGAACGACGACAAGGTCATGCCGAAGTCGGTGTGGACCAGCGGCGCCGACCCGTCGGCCATGTTCCAGAGCGGTGACGTGGTCGCCTACTGGTCCGGCGTGTGGCAGGTGGCCGCCTTCGCGGAGAGCATCAAGAAGTTCGAGTGGGCGAGCGTCCCGACCCCCGCCCAGCCGGTGCAGGCCAGTGACGTCAACAGCGGCGGCCTGATGGTGGGCTTCAACAACAACGGCGCCGCGGCCACCGCCGCCGAGAAGTTCATGTCCTGGGTGTACGAGCCGAAGAACTACACCGAGCTGGTCCAGGCCTCCGGCTTCCTCCCGGTCGAGAGCGGACTGAACCCGAAGTACCCCTTCACCTCCGACGCGGCACAGGCGGCGTTCAAGCTCTACAACGAGGAGATCCCGCTCTACGCCCCGATCTCGGGCTACTTCAACAGCGCGCAGACGAACTGGGTGCTGAAGGGCAAGAGCCTCACCGAGGACCCGACCAAGACGGAGCTCGGCAAGGCGATCAACGGCCAGCAGTCGGCCGACAAGGCCCTGCAGAACATCGTGGACGGCTACAACACGGCGGTCGGCGGCTGATCGTGGGCCAGCTGCCGGGCGGCGGGGTCCAGCCACCGCCGCCCGGCCCCGGGCGCCCGCTCGATGCCGGGCTCACGGCGTGAGCCGACAGCAATCCAATCCACCAGCACGGAGTCAGGAAGATGACAAAACGCGCCTCGGACGTGTCCGGGAGCCCGCCCAGGCGACGCAACACCTACACCGTCGCGCCGCTCGTCCTCATCGCGGCCAACGTCGTGCTCTTCGCACTGTTCTTCGTGTGGCCGGCGGTGATCGGGCTCGTCTACTCCTTCACCAACTACACAGGCGTGGGGGCGTTCCAGTTCATCGGACTGGACAACTACCAGAACCTGTTCGGGGACTCCACCTTCTACGACGCGCTGTTCCGGACGCTGCTCTACACCGTGCTCGTCGTCCCGCTGAACTTCGTGCTCTCGCTCCTCATCGCCAACCTGGTGGTGAGCAAGCAGGCCAAGGGCGCGTCGGTCGCCCGTGTCCTCTTCTTCATCCCGTGGCTCATCTCGCCCATCGTCGTGGGTGTCCTGTGGCGGTGGCTGTTCGGTGAGAACTTCGGCCTGATCAACTACGTCATCGAGAAGCTCGGCGGGAACGCGATCGCCTGGCAGTCGAACGCGGACCTGTCCCTGGGCGTGGTCGTGATGGCGGGCGCCTGGTGGGGAACGGCCTTCTCGATGCTGCTGTTCATCGCGGCGATCAAGAACGTGCCCACCTCGTACTACGAGGCCGCCTCGCTCGACGGCGCCGGTCCCTGGCGCCAGTTCATCAGCATCACGCTGCCGAGCATCGCGCCCACCTCGTTCATCGTGATCCTGCTCAACACGATCAACGCGATGAAGGAGTACCCGCTGTTCGTCTCCCTCAACAACGGCGGACCCGGCACCTCGAACAACCTGCTTGTCCAGTACATCTATCAGACCGGATTCAACCGGGGCCAGATCGGCTACGCGAGCGCCGCGTCCTTCGTGCTCATGCTCATCCTGATGGCCGTCGCGATCATCCAGCTGATCGCCAACCGGCGGATGGAGAACCGATGACAACCACAGACACGCCGCGTCCGGTCGACTCCGGTCCCGGGCGGACCGCTGCCAAGAAGCGGTCCCGCGGTGCGCGCAGTGGTGGGCTCCGGCAGGCGGTACCCGCGACGACACTGCTGTGGATCCTGGCCGCCATCTACGGGCTGCCGGTGCTGTGGTTCGTCCTCAGCTCCTTCAAGCCGGCCGGCGACCTGTTCTCCCTGCCGCTGACCGTGCTTCCGCACAACCCCACCCTGTCCGGCTACAAGGCCGCGTGGGACAGCGCCAACTTCTCCCAGTACTTCATCAACACGGCCATCGTGTGCGTGATCACGACGATCCTCACGGTGGGCGTCAGCTGCTGCACCGGCTACGCGCTGGCCAAGTACAACAACAAGTGGCTGAAGTTCTTCTTCATCTGCATCCTGGCCACCACGATGCTGCCGTCCGAGGTCATGCTCGCCCCCGAGTTCCTGGTCGTCCGCGACCTCGGCCTCTACAACTCCTTCGGCGGCATCATCCTCCCGGCCGTGCTCACCGCGACCGGCTGCTTCATGTTCCGCCAGTTCTTCCTGACGGTCCCCGACGAACTCGTCGAGGCCGCCCGCATCGACGGCGCGCGTGAACTGTCGATCTTCCTGCGGATCATGGTGCCGATCTCCCGGCCCATCATGCTGACCCTCGCCATCCTGTCGTTCCAGTGGCGTTGGAACGACTACATCTGGCCGCTGCTGATGCTCAACGACCCCAACAAGTTCACCGTGCAGATCGGCATCCAGAGCCTCGTCGGCGCGCAGAACATCAACTGGTCGGTGCTGCTCGGCGGTTCGGTCATCTCCATGATCCCGCTGATCCTCGTCTTCCTGGTGTTCCAGCGGTACGTCATGAGCGCCGACATCAACGCCGGACTGAAGGACTGACCCGACCGTGCCCACCCCGCTCGACCACGAGTTCGTCCGCGCGGCGGCCGGCGCCGCCGACGGGCTGGCCGCCCCGCTGGCGGTCGGCCCCGACAAGGAGCCGACCGGTGTCACCCACCGCGCTCTGGCACGCCGGGTCAAGACCCTGGTCGCGGCGTACCGTTCCCCGGACTCGGCACTGCACGGCAGCGAGCAGGCCGTCACCGCCGCGCTGACCCACCTCGCCGCCCTGCGGGCCGCGCAGACCGCCACCGGCCTCTTCGCCGGCGGCGACAACGTGCAGTCACCGCCGGACTCCGCGTTCACGGTCAACGACGTGTGCGACGCGCACGTCCTCGCCGCGGGCGCGGGTCCGGAACTGCGCAAGGTCACCGCCGCTCTCGCGGAGATCGCGGGCGCGGCGGCCGAGAGCCTCCGGGCGGGCGGGGTGCACACGCCGAACCACCGCTGGGAACTGAGCGCGGCGCTGGCCCGCCTGCACCGGTCGTTCCCGGACGACCGGCTGCTCGACCGCGTCGAGGAGTGGCTCGCCGAGGGCGTCGACATCGACGCGGAGGGCCTGTACTCGGAGCGGAGCGCCGTCTACGCCTCCCACGTGTCCAACCCGTCGCTGCTGCTCCTGGCCGACGTCCTCGACCGCCCCGACCTGCGGGACGCCGTCGAACGCAACCTCACGGCGACCCTGGACCTCATCAGACCGGACGGCACGGTGGAGACCGTCCACTCGCGGCGGCAGGACCAGAGGCATACGTTCCCGCTGGCGCACTACCTGGCCCACTACCGGCTGCTGGCGATCCGCACCGGCCGGGGCGACCTCGCCCGAGCGGCGCATCGCGCGGCGGCCGACGGCATCGACGACCCCAACCTGCTCGCCGAGACCGTCCTCACCCCCGACCTGTGCCGCCCGCTGCCGACACCGGAGCCGGAACCCCTTTCCCGCGACCGGTACTTCACCACGGCACGCCTCGCCTCCCGTGCCTCCGCCACCGCGCACAGCGTCCTGTACGGCGGCTCGGACGTGCCCGAACACCGGCGCATCCGCTCGGGCCTGGCCTGCAATCCCACCTTCCTGCGCCTGTTCGCGGGCGACGCCGTCCTCGACGCGGTCCGCCTCTCCCGGGGCTTCTTCGACCTCGGCCCGTTCCGCGCCGCCGGCATGCACCAACTGGCCGACAACCGCTACCGGCTCACCGAGACCCTCGCGGCCGCCTACTACCAACCGCTCCCGCCGGACTGGCGATGCGACGACGGTGCCTACCGCCTCGCGGACGAGGGACGTTTCTCGGCCGCGATGGCCTTCGCCGACCGGCCTCGGGACGAGGTCTCCCAGACGACCCGCGTCGAAGTGGAGCTGCGGGAGGACGGTGCCGACCTGCGCATCGACATCAGCGGCCCACGCGTGCCCTGGGCCCTCGAACTGACCTTCCGGCCAGGGGGAGTTGCGGAGGGGGCCGTACCGATCGGCGACGGACGCTGGTGCCTTGCTTCGGGACCGATGACCTACCGGGTCGGCGACGACGAGATCCGCGTCGAGGTCGCCGTCGAGGCGGGCGAACCCCTCGCCGGACCGGACCGCGGCGACGTACTACGGTACGACCCGGGGCAGGACTACACCGTGGCGGGCGGCACCGACGCGACGACCGGGAACCGCGTCTACCTCGGTGGAAACGGCCCGCAGACCCTGAGCCTCGCACTGCGCGCCCACCGCCCCGCACCCGTCTTCTGACCCCGACGACCCACGCGATGGCCACCTCAGGCATGAAGGGCTGACCCACCCGTGCACCTCCTCCACCAGCGCGGCCCGTTGCACGACCTCCCGGACACTCCGGAGGCCTACGACGCCGTCCTCGCCGACGTCGTCGAGCAGGCCCTGCGGCGCATCACGCCGGAGGGCAATCTCGAACACCCCGACGCGCTCGACGACATCGGGGACACCTCGCTCGGGATCACCTCGCTGCTGGCCTTCGCCTGGCAGCGCGGCAAGGACCCACGGCTGCCCGAGGCGGTACTGCGCAGCCTCGCCTTCCACCTCCAGGAGCGCGTCTACACCGAGGACAACCCCGGCTACCCGAACCTGAAGGTCCGCAACTCCGGCCTCCCGTACGCCCGTTACGTCCTGGAGACGGGCGGCCACCCCATCGGCGACTGGCCGAGCACGACGTGGGCGCTGCTCCAGACGCTCAACATCCTGGACGCGACGGACGGACTCGTCGACGACGAACAGCGCACCGCACTGGTCGAGTTGGCGCACGGATACTGGCGCTGGCTCACCGAGGCGACCTTCTTCAACCCGCAGGAAGCCGGCAACCAGGCCATCGGCTGCGTGGTCGGCGGTCTGATGCTGGCCCAGCATCTCCCGCCAGCAGAAGGAGAGTTGGTGCGCGAACGCGCGCTGGCCATCTACGCCGACGAGATCCGCGCCCACCGCGTGAGCGACCGTGGCGCACTCCTCCCGCCCGAGCACGGCGGAGCGTACGACAACAACTACGGCCCCATCTCCCTGTCGTTCCTCGCCAAGGCCCACATCGTCAGCGGCGAGGACGTCTTCGCGGAGGACGGCGAGGCGCTGGCCTGCTACATCGACGCACGCCTCACGGGCGGCGGCTTCGACAACGGCGGCCCCCGCTACAGCGAACAGCACTCCGGCTTCGAGTCGGTCCTCGGCCTGCGCTACTTCGGCAGCCGTATCGGCTCGGACATCGGCCGCTACCGGGGCGACACCCGCTGGGGCCGGCACGCGGTCAAGCCGGACGGGGGAGTGGACGGTCACTTCGCCTGGATGCTGGTGTGGCAGATCCAGGACACTACGCGCTGGCACCGGACACCCTCGACGGGACCGGCCCGCCATCAACTCCGCGCCGGCGCCGTGTCGGTGGCCTTCGACAGCAAGATGACCCCGTCACTGGTCGAGGCCGCCGGCACGTACTACCTGCCCGCGGCGGTCAACCGGCAGCACGGCTTCGGCCCGGTGCTCGACGGATTCCTGTTCAGCCGCCCGATGGGCGAGGTACGGGTCCGGGACGTGCGCGCCGACGGACTGACCGCCAAGCTGGTCACCAAGCCGGTCGTCGGCCGCGACCATGTCCTGCGGCACGTCCGCTCGCTGTACGTCACCGACGGCCGGGCCCTGTGGACGACGGTCGCCGTGGAACGCCTGCCCGGCACCCCGTACCTGCTGGCAGGGCTGCCCTACGCCGCGGACGACGGCGACCGGGTGCGCAGGACCGCGGACGCGAAGGTGACGTCGGCCGGTGAACTGCGCCTGACCCACCCGGAGTCGGAGGGTGTCGACCACTTCGACGCCCGCGCGGAACTGACCCAGGAGCTGGCGGCCTTCGCGTTGGCCGCCGACCCGCGCGGCTACGGGAACCCTGACGAGGGCTGGCGGCACCTGGTGTCCTCCAGCGCTGTGGAGGCGGAGCCGGCCCCCGGAGCGCCTGAGGACCTGCACGTGTTCGCCGTGCGCTACGGCGGCGACGGTCCGTTCGTGCCCGCCTTCGAGCTGAGCGACAACGGCCTGATCGTGCGCACCGAGGCCTTCACCGCGGTGATCGGCGACCCGACGGGTGACGCCGGAGCCGAGCCGGAGCTGACCCTGCGCGCCTGAGCGCCCTCAACCGCCTGCCCGCGCCGCCGAGTCGATCTCCGGCGCGGGCAGCGCATCGACCGGGACGATCAGGTCGGCCCGGTGCCGGGTCGTCGCCACCAGGTCGGCGTTGCGCTGGTCCGTGCTCAGCACCCAGGCCACCGCCGACTCGTGGTCCTTGCCGAACTCCTCGTGCCGGGCGACCAGTCGACGGATCCGCTCCTGCTCGGCCAGTTCGCAGAACCACACCTCGTCCAGCGCGGCGCGCACCCGTACCCACGAACCGGCGTCCACCAACAGGTAGTTGCCCTCCGTGACGACGAGCCGGATGCCAGGCTCCACCGGGATCGCCCCCGCGATCGGCTGCTCCAGCACGCGCTCGAAACCGGGTGCGTACACGATCTCGTCCGTCTCCTCGCGCAGCCGCCGCAGCAGCGCCGCGTACCCCGCCGCGTCGAAGGTGTCGGGGGCGCCCTTGCGGTCGCGGCGGCCGAGGCGGTCCAGTTCGACGTCCGCCAGATGGAAGCCGTCCATCGGGACGTGCGCGGCCCAGGGCTCGCCGGTGCCGTTGAGTTCCCGTACGAGACGCTCGGCCAGCGTCGTCTTGCCGGCACCCGGGCTGCCGGCGATGCCGAGGATCGCGCGGGGCGGGCCGTCCGGGAGCAGGGCGCGGGCACGGACGAGGAGGTCGTCGAACGTCAGCGGCACAGGGCCGAGTGTGACACTCGAAGAGATCGAACTGCTCGAACAGATCGGGGAGTGACGAGCCCCTGCCAGGGGAGTCGCTCCCGTAGAGGAAAGGAGCGCCCGCCATGCCCGACGACGAGGCGCGGATCCGTGCCCTGATCATCCGGTGGGCCGACGCGGTCCACCGCGGCGACCTGGCCGCCGTACTCGCCGATCACGCGGAGGACCTCGTCATGTACGACGTGCCACCGCCGTACGAAGGGCTGCACGGGCTCGCCGCCTACGGTGCGGCCTGGCCGCCGTTCTTCGCCTGGCAGGCGCAGGGTGCCTGCTTCGAGATCGACACCCTCGACGTCACGGCGGACACCGACGTCGCCTACGCCCATGCCCTGCTGCGCTGCGGCACCCCCGACGAACTCGCCCACCACCCCACCATGCGGCTGCGGCTCACGCTCGGCCTGCGCAAGGACGACGGCCGCTGGGTGGTCGCCCATGAGCACCACTCGTTCCCGCACGACTGACCGGTCATCCGCCCGGCGGTACCTCATGACGTCCCCGTATTGGATATGGGTTAGTTTGTCCGTGTTTTCGTGACTTTTCCCGCGCTCTCGGCTGTGGCCCGACGAACCGGGGGCGACGGGGAGGGGCGCATGGCCGACAGCACGCACGCCGCCCTCGCCGCACCCACCCGCCGACGGGTGTACTGGCAGTCGGTGCTCGCCCTCGCACTGCTGGTCTGCGCCACTTGTCTGGCCCTGCCGCACTGGCCCGCGGTCGTCACCGGAGCGGGCCGGCTGGCCGTCGCCGACGAGGGCTGGTTGCTGGTGGGGGCCGGTGCCGCCGCGGCCACCTGGGCGTGTGCGGCGCTGGCCCAGCAGGGCGCGGTGCGGGAGCGGCTACCCGGTGGCCGGTTGGTGGCCGCGCAGTTCGCCGCCACCGCCGCCAATCACCTGTTGCCGGCGGGACTGGGCGCCGGCGCGGTGAACCTGCGCTTCCTCATGCGCTGCGGCCTGTCCGCCGGGCGCTCCGCCACCGCCCTGGCCGTCAAGACGACCGCGGCAGGCGCCGTCCGCTGCGCCCTGATCGCCGTACTCGCCCTCGCCTGTCCCGGAGTCCTGCGGCTGCCGCCCGTCCCCGGCTGGCTGGTGGCCCTCGTGCCCGCCGTGGCCGCGGTGGCGGTCGTCCTGGTCGGCTGCCCGCTGTGGCCACGCTGCCGCAAGGTCCTCACGGCGGTGCTCGCGGACATCCGGGCCGTGCACGCGCGGCCGCATCGGGCCGCCGCACTGTGGGGCGGTTCGCTGGCGTTCGCCGCGCTGCACTCCCTCGTCCTGATCGCCGTCACCCGGGCCGTGGAACTGCCCCTGGCCCCGGCCAGGGTGGCGCTGCTCTACCTCGCCGCCAGCAGTGCGGCGGCGCTGCTGCCCACCCCCGGCGGGCTCGGCTCCCTCGACGCTGCTCTGGCCTTCGCGCTCACGGCGGCCGGGGCGCCTGTGGCCGCGGCCGCCTCCGTCGTGCTCGGCTACCGGCTGCTGACCGTGTGGCTGCCGCTGCTGCCGGGACTCGCGGTGCTCGGGGTGCTCGTCCGCCGCAAGGCGCTGTGAGCGGCCCCGCGTTTTGCGTCCGCCCGCTTCAGGTAGGACTCGGTTGTTGACTACCGGCCCGGTGCGGAGGGGGAGTTGGATGACAGGCAGCGAGTCCGAAGGCCGTTTAGGGGAGGAGTTCTTCGTCCCCGGGAGCTCGTCGTTCACCGAGTTCCTGACCGCGCACCGGCCCCAACTGCTGCCCATGAGCCCGCAGTTGCCGCCCGGCGTGCGCGCCGCACCCGGTCGGTTCCCGCACGGCACCACGGTGTTGGCCCTCGCCTACCGCGACGGCGTGATGATCGCCGGCGACCGCAGGGCCACGATGGGCAACCTCATCGCGCAGCGCGATCTGGAGAAGGTGCACCCCGCCGACGACCACACGGCCGTCGCCTTCGCCGGCACCGTCGGCCTCGCCCTCGACATGATCAAGCTCTACCAGGTCGAACTCACGCACTTCGAGAAGATCGAGGGCATCCCGATGACCCTCAACGCGAAGGCGACCCGGCTCGCCGGCATGATCCGGCAGAACCTCGGCCAGGCCATGCAAGGCCTCGCCGTCGTCCCGCTCCTGGTCGGCTACGACCCGTCGGCCCCCGCGGGCGGGCGCGGCCGCATCTTCAGCTTCGACGTCACCGGCGGCCCCTACGAGAAGTCCGACTTCCACGCCGAGGGCTCCGGCTCGCCGTACGCCAGGGGCGCGCTGAAGAAGCTCTTCCACCCGGACATGTCCCGACGCGAGGCGGCCCTCGCCGCGCTCCAGGCGCTCTACGACGCGGCGGACGACGACTCCGCGACCGGCGGACCCGACATCAACCGCCGGATCTTCCCGCTGGTGTCGGTGATCACCGAGGACGGCTTCGAGCGGCTGCCCGAGACGGAGACGGAGGAGCTCAGCCGCGAGATGGTCGACCAACGGCGCGACCGCCCGGACGGACCGAACGCCACGGCCTGAGGAGCAGCCACTTTCCCCGCACATGGGAAAGGCCTGCCTCGGCCTTTACTGCACATGAGTTGCAAGTACGGGAGCATGGCACAAGGCTGCCTTGTGCGGCCGTTCGTGTTCCACCGACGGAAAGACCCTCCCGATGACGGCCGCCCCTGGTTCCGCTCCGCCCCTCCCCGCCCCGGCCGAGGCCAAGCGCTCGGCCTGGCACCGCGTCCGTGGCTCCATGACGCGGCAGGAGTGGATCAGGGTCGGCGGGATGGCCGCCTTCGTGCTGGCGCTGCACATCATCGGCTGGTTCACGCTGATCGCGATCGTCGCCCCCGAGCACTACAGCATCGGCACCAAGTCCTTCGGCATCGGCATCGGCGTGACCGCCTACACGCTCGGCATGCGGCACGCCTTCGACGCCGACCACATCGCCGCGATCGACAACACCACCCGCAAGCTGATGGGCGAGGGACAGCGGCCGCTGTCGGTCGGCTTCTGGTTCTCGCTCGGCCACTCCAGCGTCGTCTTCGCCCTGGCCTTCCTGCTCTCCCTGGGCGTGAAGGCCGTGGCCGGCCCCGTCCGCGACGACGACTCACAACTCCACGACGTCACCGGCCTGATCGGCACGACCGTCTCCGGCGTCTTCCTCTACGTCATCGCGATCATCAACCTCGTGATCCTGGCGGGCATCTGGAAGGTCTTCCGCCGGATGCGCTCGGGCCACTTCGACGAGGCCGCCCTCGAAGAGCAGCTGAACAACCGCGGGTTCATGAACCGGCTCCTGGGCCGCGTGATGAAGTCGATCACCAAGCCATGGCAGATGTACCCGCTGGGCCTGCTGTTCGGCCTCGGCTTCGACACCGCCACCGAGATCGCCCTGCTCGTGCTGGCCGGCTCGGGCGCCGCCTCCGGACTGCCCTGGTACGCGATCCTGTGCCTGCCGGTGCTGTTCGCGGCCGGCATGTCGCTGCTCGACACCATCGACGGCTCGTTCATGAACTTCGCCTACGACTGGGCCTTCTCCAAGCCGGTCCGCAAGGTCTACTACAACCTCACCATCACCGGCCTCTCGGTCGCCGTCGCCCTCGTCATCGGCACCGTCGAACTCCTCGGCCTGCTCGCCGAGAAGCTCGACCTGCACGGCTTCTTCTGGGACTGGGTGGCCGGCCTCGACCTGAACATCATCGGCTTCGTGATCGTCGGCCTGTTCTTCGCCACCTGGGTCATCGCTTTGCTGGTGTGGAAGTTCGGCCGCATCGAGGAGAAGTGGTCCGCGGGCCTGGCCCGGCCCGCGGAACAGCCCGCCGAGTAGGGGCGATCGCAGGTCCATCGGCGACACCCCGTCGGCCACGTCTCACGAGCGCAGCCGCAGATCCTTGCGCCACTTGACGAGCTGGTGCTCCGGATCTCCCGTGTACGACCAGGGAGTTCGGGTCGCCCGCGGCCCCACCATGCGCAGCAGCGCGACAGCGATGTCCTCGACGCCCGCGTTGCAGGCGCCGTGCGCCAGGTAGTTGAGGTCGCGCAGCTCGCCGGGCTCGATGTCCTCGCCCTCCGGACGGCCCATGATCCAGCGCTGATAGGTGCGGCGTACGTCGTTCACCGCGCCGTCGCTGTTCCAGTGCTGCCCGAGGCTCACCGAGGCCCGGTTGCCCTGGGCGGTGTCGAGCGCGTAGCGGTACTCCTCCACGCGCGCGTACTGCACCAGCACCGGGAGCCCGCAGCCCGGCGGTGCCACGCCGGCCGCGTCGCGGGCGAAGTCGTACATGAGGCCGTGCGTACCGTGCCAGCGGGCCGAGTAGTAGTGGAGTATCTGCAGGTGGCCCTCTACGTTGTACGGGTCGCGCTGGTGCAACTCGTCCCACCAGCGCGCCAGTTCCTGTCGGCGGACCCCCGCCGAGTAGAGCCGGGACACGGAGATCAGAGAGATCCAGGGTGTCGGATCGTCCAGATACGCCTCGGCCGCCTGGAGACACGCCGTCACCGCCGCGTCGACGCGTTCGTGGTCGATCGGCACGCCCCGCCCTGCCGTGATGGCCAGGTTGAACGCCCGGGCGGTCTCCGTCGCGGCCCGCAGCAACAGGGCGTCGGCGCTGTAGGGTTCGGCGGCCAGCCAGGACTCGGCCGTCGAACTGCCGGTGCAGGCCTGGGCGAGCGTCCGCACCCGGTGGCCGCGGGCGAGCCAGTCCGGGCCGGTGGCGCGCATCAGGTCCCGCACGCCCTGCCAGCGGCCGATGACGATGTCGTGGCGGGCGGAACTGAGGGAGGTGTCCCCGCAGTCGGGATCGAAGTCGGGGGCGTATCGGTTGCGAGCCATCGGGTTCTCCTCAGAAGTCCGTGGAGAGACCCTCGTGGACACGGGTGCCCAACGGGGCGGCGCCGATGGGTACGTACTCGGCCTCGATGGTCCGTGAGGCGTCGAGCCGGGCGGGCCGGTAGTAGTCGCTGCCCCGTCTCCAGTACCAGAGCATCGGGACCAGGCCGACGGCGAGTCCGCCGATGCCGATCGCGAGGGCCGCGGTGTTCAGTTCGCCCAGCGACTCGAAGAAGATCCAGAACATGAACAGGGCGCCGAACAGCGGCCACACCCCGCCGAGCACGAAGTCGCCCGCCGATCTCAGCAGCGTCTTGCGGTAGGCGACGACCGCCGCGAGCCCGGCGAGACCGTAGTACACGGCGATCTGCAGACCGATCGCCGAGATCGCGTCGGAGAGGATGTCGCCCACCGAGCCGAGGGAGTTGGCCGCGATGAACATCGCGAGCGCCACCCCGCCTACCACGGTGATGGCCACCCACGGCGTGTTCCAGCGGGGGTGCACCCGGCCGAGGGCGGACGGCATCGTACGGTCGCGGCCCATCGCGAACAGCGAGCGCGTGACCTGGATGAGCGTCGTCTCCAGGGTGGCGATGGTGGACAGCATCACAGCCACGACGAGCAGCTTGCCGCCGGTGCCGGGCCAGACCTCCTGGCCGAGCACGCCCAGCACGTTCGCTTCGTTCTCGTCGATCTGCTTCGAGGAGAGGATGACGTTCACCGCGATGGTGAACACCTCGAACAGCAGGAAGACGACGCCCAGGCCGATCAGACCCGCGAGTCCCGTCGTACGACGGCTGTTGCGGGTCTCCTCGCTGAGGTTGCTGGTGACGTCCCAGCCCCAGTAGTAGAAGGCGGCGACCAGCGCGCCCGCGGCGAAGCCTGCCGTTCCCTCGAAGTGGTCGAACCCGAGCCAGGACCAGTCGAAGGCGTGGGCGTTGCCCGTGTGGAAGAGGGCGAGCACGGCGAACAGCGCCAGTACGGCGAGTTCGACACCGGACATGGCCAGTTGCGCGCGGACGGTGAGCCGGGCACCGCCGAGGACCACCAGCAGCATGGCGACGAACCAGGCGGCCCCGACCACCGTGGCCAGCGCGGTGTCGTCGGCGAGGCCCTGGTCGAACAGGGCGAGCGTCATCGAACCGGCGGGCAGCGAACCGGCCACCATGAAGATGGTCGCCGAGACGACCAGCGCCCAGCCGCTGATGAAACCGAGAAAGGGGTGCAGCGTACGCCCCACCCAGGAGTAACTGGCGCCCGCGTTCACGTCGATGCGGCCGAGGTAGTTGAAGGCCAGGGCGATGCCCATCATCGGTAAGGCGCAGTAGAGCAGCGCGGCGGGACTGGCCAGACCGACCGCGCCGACGAGGACCGCGGTGCTCGCGGCGACCGAGTAGGCCGGAGCGCTGCCCGCGATGGCCATCACCACGGTGTCGAACGTACCGAGGGCGTTGGGCTGAAGCCCTCTGCCCCTGTTGTTGTTCATCGTTGCGCTGCTTTCCGTCTTGCACGACGCGAGGTCGACCGGCCCCGACGGCGTAGCGGAGGTGGGGGGTGAAACCGCCCCGGACCGGCGAGGGTTGGCCTCGGGGCAGGGGCGGTGAAGTGGGGTGGCGGGTACCGCTCGGCGGTTGCGTCGCAGGGTGGTCACACCGTGTGTGCGAGCGATGATAGCCCCACGCGTCGGGCGTTCAGGATCGACCGAGCGGTAACAGACAGCAGCGCGGAAACGCAACGCGGGTAGATGTGGGGGAAGTTGGCGCGGGGCGGACCGGAGACGGTCCGCCCCGGGCGGGTCAGTCGCCGATGTGGTCGATCTGCCGGAGTTTGTTCGTCGCGTCGAGAGCCGCGACCTTGTAGGACTCCGCCAGCGTCGGGTAGTTGAAGACGGCGTCGACCAGGTAGTCGACCGTGCCGCCGCAGCCCATCACGGCCTGGCCGATGTGGATGAGCTCGGTGGCGCCGGTGCCGAAGCAGTGCACCCCGAGCAGCGTGCGGTCCACGGGCGAGACCAGCAGTTTCAGCATGCCGTGCGAGTCGCCGATGATCTGCCCGCGGGCCAGCTCCCGGTAGCGGGAGATGCCGACCTCGAACGGCACGCACTCCTCGGTGAGTTGGTCCTCGGTGCGGCCCACGAAGCTGATCTCGGGGATGGTGTAGATGCCGATCGGCTGGAGGTTCTGCATCTGCCCGACCGGTTCCCCGCAGGTGTGGTAGGCCGCCGCCCGGCCCTGCTCCATCGACGTGGCGGCCAGCGCCGGGAAGCCGATGACGTCACCGACGGCGTAGATGTGCGGCACCTCGGTGCGGTAGTGCTCGTCGACGGTGATCCGGCCGCGCTTGTCCGCGGACAGGCCCGCCTTGACGAGGTCGAGGTCGTCGGTGAGACCCTGCCGGCCCGCCGAGTACATCACCGTGTCGGCCGGGATCTTCTTGCCGCTCTCCAGAATGGTCAACGTGCCCCGCGCGTGCCGCTCCACGGCCGCGACGGTCTCGCCGAACCGGAAGGTCACGGCGAGGTCCCGCAGGTGGTACTTGAGCGACTCGATGACCTCGACGTCGCACATGTCGAGCATCCCGGCGCGCTTCTCGACCACCGTCACCTTGCTGCCGAGCGCCGCGAACATCGAGGCGTACTCCATGCCGATCACCCCGGCGCCGACGATGACCATGGAGCGCGGGACGCGTTCCACGGACAGGACGTTGTCGGAGTCCATGATGGTCTGCCCGTCGAACTCGACGCTGTCCGGGCGGGCCGGCCGGGTGCCGGTGGCGATGATGATGTTGTCCGCGCTCAACAGCCGTTCCTGGCCGTTGACTTCGCTCAGGGCGACGGTGTGGGGATCGACGAAGTGGCCGGTGCCGGCGTACAGCGCCACGTGGTTGCGGGAGAGCTGGTTGCGGATGACCTCGACCTCGCGGCTGACCACGTGCTGGGTGCGCGTGGTGAGGTCGGCGATGGTGATGTCCTCCTTGAGCCGGTAGTTCTGCCCGTAGAGGTCGCGCTGGGTGAGACCGGTCAGGTACAGCACCGCCTCGCGCAGGGTCTTGGAGGGAATGGTGCCGGTGTGGATGGAGACCCCGCCGACCATGTCGGGGCGGTCGATGACGGCGACCCGGCGGCCAAGCTTGGCCGCGGCGATGGCGGCCTTCTGGCCACCCGGTCCTGATCCGATGACGAGCATGTCGAAGTCGCGCACCTACCCGAGTCTGTCAGCCCGAAGCCCCTCTTCGAAAGGGTGAACGGGCAGCGGCCCTGTCGTGAGCCCGTCCGAAGTGCCCGGGAGTGACGTGAAGTTCCGGCCGGTGACCGCTTCCGTGCCCACGACCGGTCCCGGCGGGCGACAAGGGGTGATAATGCGGACATGGGCCATCGACTCGCCGACGCGAGTGCCCCCGCCCGGCTGGCCGCCCCCGACGAGGGCATCGGCCGGGACGAACTGGCGCTCGCCACCCGCAACCACGGTCTGCCACTGGAGGCGCTGCGCTACGACGTCACCCCGCCCGGCCTGCACTACGTACTGACGCACTACGACATCCCCTACGTCGCCCAGGACCCGCCCTGGCAGCTGACCGTCGGGGGCCGCGTCCGCCGTCCGCTGGAGCTGGACCTGGCCGCTCTGCGCGCCTTCCCCGAGGTCACCACGCGGGTGACGCTGGAGTGTGCGGGCAACGGCCGGGCCCTGCTGACGCCCCGCCCGGTCAGCCAGCCCTGGCTCGTCGAGGCGGTCGGCACCGCCGAATGGACGGGCGTACCGCTCAGGCTGCTGCTGGCCGAGGCCGGTGTGGAACCCGACGCCGTCGACGTCGTGTTCTCCGGCGCGGACCACGGCGTGGAGCGCGGCGTCGAACAGGACTACCAGCGCTCCCTGCCCATCGACGTCGCCACCGGGACCGAGCCCGAGGTGCTGGTCGCCTACGCGATGAACGGCGGCCCGCTGCCTCCGCAGCACGGACACCCGCTGCGGCTGGTCGTGCCCGGCTGGTACGGCATGGCCCATGTGAAGTGGCTGCGCGAGATCGCCGTCACCGACGTGCCGTTCACCGGATTCCAGCAGACGGTCGCCTACCGGCTGCGTCAGGAGGCCGGCGACGAGGGCGAGCCGGTCACCCGGATCGCGCCCCGCGCCCTGTTGGTCCCGCCGGGATTCCCGGACTTCATGTCGCGGGCCCGTGTGGTGCGTCCGGGCACGGTTCCGTTGGAGGGCCGCGCCTGGTCGGGGCGGGCGCCGGTCACCGGCGTCGAGGTCAGCGCGGACGCCGGACGCACCTGGCGGCGGGCCGAGTTGGCGCCCGCCGACGGGCGGCGCTGGGCATGGCGGCGCTGGCACTTCACCTGGGACGCGAGCCCCGGCGAGCATGTGCTGAGCGCACGGGCGACCGATGCCGAAGGCCGTACCCAGCCGCTGGACCAGCCCTGGAACCGGGGCGGCTTCGCCGTCAACCTCGTTCAGCGGGTGCCGGTGCTGTGTCTGGAGGACGACCAGGCGGACCTGGCCTGACAACCGGCGGACGCCTCACGGCAGTAGCTTCTCCAGGGCCGCCGGGCCCTCCTCCGCCAGCTTCCGGCGGGCCCATTCGAGGGTGTGCGGGGTGAGGTCCTTGCCGGCGGCGAGGACGAGGTCCTCCGGCGACACCTCGGTGCCGGTGCGGGTGTGGAGCAGGTCGTCCGGGGTGACGAGGTCCTCGGGCGGCTCGGGCTGTGACGTCGGCATGATCGGTGCTCCTCGTGGATCCGGATCGCTGCGTCGGACCCGGTGGGTGTCATCGGGTCCTTCTCTCACCATTCAACGCTCGCACACCCCGTGCATCCCGTGTGATCGGGAAGCGGCCCGGCCCGGGATGCCGCCGCGACCGGGCGGGCGTCTAATGGGATGACGAGCGGATCGGCCGGCAGAGAAGACCGAGGCCATGACACCCACCGCAAGCACCGGGGCGGGAGCGGGGAACGCCGCCAGGGGAGGGTTCCTACGACGGCTGGGCGAATGGTGCGCCCGCCACTTCGTGATCGTCATCGTGGCCTGGCTGGTCGCCCTCGTGGCACTCCAGGTCGTCAACCGCTCCTTCGGCGGGGACTACTCGGACAACTTCTCCCTCTCCGGCGTGCAGTCCCAGGACGGCCTGGACGTCCTGAAGAAGCACGATCCCGCGGCCGGCGGCTACGGCAGCCAGATCGTCCTGCACGACGGCAAGCAGTCCCTGACCGCGCTCAGTTCCCAGCTGTCCACCACGGTCGGCGACCTGCAGAAACTCCCGCACGTCCTGTCCGTCCAGGACCCGCTGTCCGCCCAGTCCTCGAAGGTCGGACCCCTCTCCACCGACGGGAAGACCGCCTACATCACCGTCCGCTTCGACGTACAGCCCTCCACTCTCGGCGACAACTACCTGCACGGAGTGGACGACGCCGTACAGCCGTTGCGGGCGGCGGGCGCGCAGGTCGAGTACGGCGGACCGCTCGGCGAGTTGGCGCGTCCGGTCGCCGACGACCGGGTCAGCGAGCTGATCGGTTTCGCCGTCGCGATCGTCGTGCTGCTGGTCGGCTTCGGCAGTGTCATCGCCGCCGGCATCCCGCTGCTGACGGCGCTGATCAGCGCGATCGGCGGGCTGGCCTGTCTCGGTCTGCTGGCCGCCGCGTTCACCTTCGCCACCGTCTCGCCGACCCTTGCCACGATGATCGGCCTGGGCGTCGGCATCGACTACGCCCTCTTCCTGATCACCCGGCACCGGCAGAACCTCATCGACGGCGCCGATCCGGTGCACTCGGCGGGTCATGCCACGGCCACCAGCGGACGTGCCGTGCTCGTCTCCGGCTGCACGGTGATCATCGCCCTCGCGGGACTGTCCGCGTCCGGAGTGAGCTTCATCGGGAAACTCGGCCTCGCCGCGGCCGTCACGGTCGTCTCGGCTGTCATCGGCGCGCTGACCCTGGTCCCGGCCCTGCTGGGGCTGATCGGCAAGCGCATCGACCGCTACCGGGTACGCCGTCCGGTCGCCGAGACCGACGCCGAGGCGGGTGCCGAACCGCAGGGCACCTGGCACCGCTACGCGCAGCGTGTGGAGCGGCGGCCCTGGCAGTTCCTGGTCGCCGGCGTCGCGGCCGTGGTCGTCCTCGCCATCCCCGTGTTCTCGATCCAGCTCGGCCACATCGGCGACGGCGCCGACCCCACCTCCTTCACGGACCGGCGGGCGTACGACCTGATGACCGACGCGTTCGGCCCCGGCTCCAACGGCCCGCTCACCGTCGTCATCGACCAGACCTCCGTACCGTCCGCCGACCGCTCCGACCTGGCCTCGCAGGCGCAGAAGACACTGAACGGCGTGCCCGGCGCCGCCACGGTCACCCCGCTGACCGCCACCAAGGACGGGGACGTCCTGATCGGCACGGTCTACTCCAAGCAGTCCCCGCAGAGCGCCTCCACCACGGACCTCACGAACCGTCTGGTCGACACCACCCTCCCCGACGCGGTCTCCGGCACGGACGCCAAGGGCTACGTCACCGGCACGACGGCCGCCCAGGTCGACTTCCGCGACATCGTGGCGAGCCGACTGCCCCTGATCATCGGCGTGGTGGTCGCTCTGGCCTTCCTGATCATCCTCGCCGTCTTCCGCGGCCTGCTCGTCGCGATCAAGGCGGCCGTCCTCAACGTGCTCTCCATCGCCGCCTCCTACGGTGTCGTCGTGGCCGTCTTCCAGTGGGGCTGGGGCGGGCCCGCGCTCGGCGTCGAGGGCAAGGTGCCCATCGAGAGCTACGTCCCGATGATGATGTTCGCGATCATCTTCGGGCTGAGCATGGACTACGAGATCTTCCTGCTCTCCCGCGTCCACGAGGCGTGGCTGCGTACAGGCGACGCCAAGGCCTCCGTCGCGCACGCGCTGGAGATCACGGCGCGGGTCATCAGCTGCGCGGCACTGATCATGGTGAGCGTGTTCGCCGCGTTCATCGTCAGCGACAACATCGTGGTCAAGATGCTCGGCCTCGGCCTCGCCGTCAGCGTGCTCATCGACGCCACCGTCGTACGGCTGCTCATGGTCCCGGCCGTGATGACCCTGCTGGGCCGGCACGCGTGGTGGACACCCCGGTGGCTGGACCGGATGCTCCCGCACATCGACGCCGAGGGCGATCACGAGCAGAGCGCCGAGCCGCAGGTCAGCGAACGTCCGGTTTCCCGGGCGTGAGCACCAGCATCGTCACGTCGTCGAGAACGGCCGGCGCGTACCGTACGAGATCCGCCCACACCCGGTCGGCCAGCGCGGCCGGGTCGTCGTCGGCCAGGGCGGCGAGGCGGGCGGCCAGCGGGTAGAAGGCGCCCGAGGTGTCCCTGGTCTCGCTGACGCCGTCGGAGGCCAGGAAGAGGCTGTCGCCGGGCTCCAGGCGGAGCGTGAGCGCGTCCGACGGAGAGCCGTCGGACAGGCCGAGACCCAGCGGGGTCCATGGCGCGAGTTCGATCTCGGTGGCCCGCCGGCCCCGCAGCAGCACTGGCGCAGGATGCCCGCAGGACACGATGCGCACCTCGCACGCGTCGGGGGAGAACTCCAGCAGCACGGCGGTCGCGAACAGCTCGGAGTAGTGGGCCTCGGCCGAGTCCACCACCAGCCGTCGATCCAGCCGGGCGGCGACCGACTCCAGGTCCGGCCGGTCCAGCGCCGCCTCCCGGAACGCCCCCAGCAGCGAGGCGACGGTCGCGATCGCCGACAGACCGTGCCCGCGCACGTCGCCCATGACCGCCCGTACGCCGTGCGGTCCTTCGCGTACGTCGAAGAAGTCGCCGCCCACCAGGGTGCCGCGCTCGGCGGCCCGGTACAGGCCCGTGCAGTGGACCCGGCCGACCCGCTCGGGCACCGGCGGCACGACGGCACGCTGCGCCGCCTCGGCGACCGTGCGTTCGAGGTCCAGCTGGGCGTCGCGACGACTGCGCACGTACGACACGAACACGCTCAGCGCGGCGACGAAACAGATGGTCAGGAGGTCGGTCTCGCCGGGGTGGTCGAAGTGGAAGGCCGGGACGTCGAGCACCACGACCACCACGACACCGAGCACCGCGGTCGCGAGCGGACCGTACGACAGGACGGCCAGCGGCGGGATCGCGCCCAGCAGGAACCCGATGTCCAGGGCATGGCCGCTCACCAGCGTGGCCGTGCACACGCCCGCGATCAGGGCGACCGGCAGCACCCGCACCCAGCGCGGCGGCGGCGCGCCGCGCAACCAGGTCCGCCGGTCCTGGTCCCGGCGCGGAGACAGGACGGGCACCTTTCCCACACGCACCACGCTCCTACGCCGGGACGTCTCCCGCATGCCGACCCGCGAAAAGAGATCCTGTGAATCCAAGGCCGGTGAGAGGAGGACCCGCCGGAAGCGAGCCCGCGAGCGGAGAACCCGCGTAAAGGGGTGGACATGTCCACGATCGGTTCCCTAGCGTGTGATCACCACGCCAGGAGGCCCGACGGAAGGAGGCGAGTGCCGTGCAGATGACACCTATCCAGCGCTCCCTCCCCGTAGCCCCGGCGTGCTTCGGCTGAGACCGTCCCGGGAGCGCTCCACGCAGTACGCATCCCGGAGGAATCCATGACCGATCTGGTCATCCGCGCGCTCGACGAGCGCGACGCCCATCTCTTCGACACCCTGCCCGACCCGCTGGACAACCGTGCGGCCCACCGCCGGACCACCCACCGGCCCGACTGGAAGCGGGTCGCCCTGCGGGACGGTGTCGTCGTCGCGCGCGCGGCCTGGTGGGGCGGCCCCGACGACGCCGAGCCCCTCAACGTCAACTGGTTCGACGTGGCCGAAGGGGAGGAGGAGGCCGGCGCCGAGCTGCTGCGCACGGCTCCCTGGCAGGTCGAACTCGAACTGAACCTGCCCGGCACCTGGCGCGAGGACCCACGGCTGCGCGCAGCCGCCGAGGCCCGCTTCACCGCCGTACGAGCGGCAGGGTACGAACTCCTCGTCGAACGCTTCCTGTACCGCTGGACACCGGCGGACGGGCTCCCCGAGCGTCCCGGACGGCTCGTCTTCCGTGCCGAACCGGACGACGCCGTGTTCTTCGACGCGCTGCGCCGCATCCACTCCGTCACCCTCGACGCGCACGCTCTCAAGGCCATCGAGGAGGGCGGCCTCGACCGGGCCGCCCAGGAGGAACTCGACTTCTTCCACTGGTGCCCGTCGCCCCGGGAGTGGTGGCAGCTGGCGCACACCCCGGAGGGCGAGCTTGCGGGCATCCACATCCCGGCCCACAACCCGTCCGGCCCGACCGTCGGCTTCATCGGCGTACTGCCGGACCAGCGCGGCCACGGTTACTCGTACGACCTGGTGGCGGAGTGCACGCACTTCCTGGTCGAGCAGGGCGCGGAGTTCGTCACGGCGGCGACGGACCGGGGGAACTTCCCGATGGCCGCGAACTTCGCCAAGGCCGGGTATCCGGTCGTGAGGGAGCGGATCAACTTCGAGGTCGCGCGAGGGTAGTTGGACGAGGGAGGGCGGGGCCGGTGCCCAACTGGGCCGGCCCCGCCCGCCGTTGCCGGTGACTCGTCAGCTGGCGTTCGCGTTCAGCAGGGACTCCGCCTCGGCGAGGATCTCGGTGACGCGGAGGCCGAACTCGGCGTCGCACGGGTGGGGTTGGCCGTCGGCGGCGGACGCGATCAGGGCGTCGGCGGCGCGGACGAGGGCCTCGACCGGGCCGACGGAGCTGTCCGGGAAGTGGGTCACGCCGGCCTCGCCGCGGAGTTCGACGTCGGTTCCTGTGGCGGCGGGCGGTGCCGTCAGGCTCAGGGTGAGGCTGCTCGACGCGCCGCTCGTGTGGTCGAGGACCAGTTGGACGGTGTCGCCGGGGCCGGGCGCCGCGGCGGCCACGCGTCGGGTGTCGCCCAGGATCGGCAGCAGGACGGACAGGGCGTGCGGGCCGACGTCCCACAGGGCGCCCTTCTCCCGCCGCCACGGCGTCGCGAACGGGCTGTCGCCGGTGAACACATCGCCGATCCACTGCGCCCGGGCCGTGAACCAGCCGCCGGTGCCCGCCTGTTGGGCGATCCACGCCGCCGTCTCCGGGACGAAACGGCTCGTGAAGAACACGACCGAGGCCACGCCGGACTCCTTGACCGCCTCGACCACCGTCCGGCCCTGGTCCACCGTCGTGGCCAGCGGCTTGTCCAGCAGCAGGTGCAGCCCGGCCCGCGCCGCACGCGCCGCCAGCTCCGCCTGTACGGCCGGCGGCAGCGCCACGGCGACCGCCTCCACGTCGGCGAACAGCGCGTCGACGTCGTCGTAGGCGCGGGTGCCGTACCGGTCGGCCAGTTCCTTGGCGGCGTCGGGGCGACGGCCCCACACCCCGACGAAGTCCAGGTCGGTGTGTTCCTGGAGGGCGGGGGCGTGAGCCATCCCCGCCCACGGGCCGGTACCGAGCAGTCCGATGCGCATGCCGTCGCCTCTCCACTCCGCCGCACGTTACGACGCCTGTTCGAGAGCGAGCGTCGCACACCTCCGGGCCGGGCGCGCAACCCACTTACCGATCATGTGCCGTGTGTCGTGCCGACCTCGCGCCACCCGCCGTACCGGGCCCGGGGAGCGCACCGCCGATTCAGTGGTGCGGCTGCTGAATGCGTTCACTTTCCTCTATTGGACCTCCGGCCACCCGCGGGGTGAGGGTGGAAGACGGTCCGGCACGCCGTCACCCCCGACCGGCGCGCCGGCCGCCACCGCATTACGCGCGACCAGCCGAAAGAGGTCACGAACCCATGCAGACCCGCCGCATCGGTGATGTCGAAGTCAGTGCCATCGGACTGGGCGGAATGCCCATGTCGATCGAGGGCCGCCCGGACGAGGCGCGCTCCCTCGCCACCCTGCACGCCGCGCTCGACGTCGGCGTCACGCTGATCGACACCGCGGACGCCTACCACCGGGACGCCCACGAGGTCGGCCACAACGAGACCCTGATCGCCAAGGCCCTCGCCTCCCACGACCGGGGCGGCGAGGTGCTGGTCGCCACCAAGGGCGGCCATCTGCGCCCCGGCGACGGCAGTTGGACCCTCAACGGCAGCCCCGAATACCTCAAGGAGGCCTGCGAGGCGTCCCTGCGCCGGCTCGGCGTGGAGGCCATCGGGCTCTACCAGTTCCACCGGCCCGACCCGAAGGTGCCGTACGCCGAATCGGTCGGCGCGATCCGGGACCTGCTGGACGAGGGCAAGATCCGGATGGCGGGCGTCTCGAACGCGAACCCCGAGCAGATCCGGCAGGCGAACGAGATCCTCGGGGGCCGACTGGTCTCGGTGCAGAACCAGTTCTCCCCGGCCTTCCGCTCCAGCGAGCCGGAGCTGGAGCTGTGCGACGAGCTCGGCATCGCCTTCCTGCCCTGGAGCCCGCTGGGCGGCATCACCAGGGCGAGTGAACTGGGCTCCACGTTCGGGCCGTTCGCCCGGATCGCCGAGGACCACGGCGTGAGCCCGCAGCGCGTCTGCCTGGCCTGGATGCTCGCCAAGTCGCCGCTGGTCGTGCCGATTCCGGGTTCGAGCCGCCCCGAGACGATCCTCGACTCGCTGGCCGCGACCGAGTTGGAACTGAGCGCCGACGAACTGTCGGAACTGGACGGCGTCTGACCTCGGTCCGCCCGGCGCCGGCCGGTGTAATCCTCGCAGGCATGGGGAGAAAGCGCTTGCTCGCAATCCGGCCACTGGGGTAGGACACCACGCATGGCGTCGTCATCCGAGAAACCGCTCGACCACCGCTACCGGGACGAACACCCGATCCGCACACTCGGCTATCTGTTCCGCGCCGACCG
Organism: Streptomyces sp. NPDC001002; assembly: GCF_053599215.1. NCBI lineage: Bacteria > Bacillati > Actinomycetota > Actinomycetes > Kitasatosporales > Streptomycetaceae > Streptomyces > Streptomyces sp. NPDC001002. The sequence goes on from NZ_JBSFLV010000033.1 coordinate 63,461, forward strand.
CCGCCGACTCGCCGCGGCGGTCGGCGTCTTCACGGTCAAGCACAGCCCGATCTGGCTGCTGCCGCTGATCAGCGCGTCCATCATCGACACCGTCGTACAGCACGAGCCGATCAGCCGACTGTGGTGGAGCACGGGGATCATCCTCTTCATCCTGCTGATCAACTACCCGCTGCACGTGCTGTACGTGCGCCTCCTGTACGGCAGCGTGCGCCGCATGGGCACCGGCCTGCGGTCGGCGCTGTGCACGCGGATGCAGCAACTGTCCATCGGCTACCACTCACGCGTCAGCGCCGGCGTGCTTCAGGCCAAGGTCGTGCGGGACGTCGAGACGGTCGAGCAGATGGTGCAGCAGACCGCGGAGACCGGGCTCGGGGCGATCACCGTGCTCACCGGCGGACTGGTCATCATCGCCGTCCGCACACCGGAGTTCGTACCCGTCTTCCTGGTCGTGGTGCCCGCCGCCGCCCTCGTCGTGGCCCTGCTGCGGGCCCGACTGCGCACCCACAACGAACACTTCAGGCACGAGGTCGAGACCCTGTCGACGCAAGTGACGGAGATGACCCGGCTGATCCCGGTCACCCGCGCGCACGGCCTGGAGGGCAAGGCGCTGCGCCGCATGGACGGCACCCTGAGCCGGCTGCTCACCTCCGGCAATCGCCTCGACCTCGTCAACGGCCGGTTCGGCTCGCTGGCCTGGGTCGTCCTCAACGTGGTCGGCGTCCTGGTCCTGGCCGGCGCCGCCCTGGTCTCGTACTACGGCGTCTGGGGCGTCACCGCCGGCGACGTCGTCATGCTCAGCGCCTTCCTGACCACCCTCACCAACTCGACGACCACGCTGGCCGCGCTTGCCCCGGTCATCACCAAGGGCCTGGAGTCGGTGCGTTCGGTCGGCGAAGTCCTCCAGGCGCCCGAACTGGAGGACAACGAGGGCAAGGACGAGGTCACTTCACTGCGCGGGGCGGTCGCCTTCCAGGGCGTCGGGCACGTCTACGAGACCGGGGACCGGCCCGCCGTACGGGACTTCACCCTGTCCGTCGCGCCGGGCGAGACCGTCGCCCTGGTCGGCGCCTCGGGCGCGGGCAAGTCGACGGTGCTCAACCTCGTCATCGGGTTCATCCGGCCGACCTCGGGCCGGCTGCTGCTCGACGGTGCCGACATGAGCGCCCTCGACCTGCGGACGTATCGGCGGTTCGTGTCGGTGGTGCCGCAGGAGTCGATCCTTTTCGACGGCACGATCCGGGAGAACGTCGCCTACGGGATGGACGAGGCCGACGAGGAGAGCGTGCGGGCGGCGCTGCGGGACGCCAACGCGCTTGAGTTCGTCGACCGGCTGCCGCGGGGGCTCGACACGCTGGTGGGGGACCGCGGCGCCCGGCTGTCCGGCGGGCAGCGCCAGCGTCTTGCCATCGCCCGGGCCCTGATCCGGGACCCGAAGGTGCTGATCCTGGACGAGGCGACCTCGGCGCTCGACACCCGCTCGGAGGCCCTCGTCCAGGAGGCGCTGGCCCGGCTGCTGCGCGGCCGTACCACCTTCGTGGTGGCGCACCGGCTGTCCACCGTGCGGGGCGCCGACCGGATCGTGGTGATGGGGGACGGCGAGATCCTGGAGGTCGGCACGCACGAGGAACTCCTGCGCGGCGGCGGGGCGTACACCGCCCTGCACGGCGGCCAGGTCGCCTGACGAGGGCGCCCGGGGCGGTGTCGTCAGGCGGCGCTGCTCCGGGGGAACAGATGCGGACAGGCCGCGTCGTGGTCGGTGCCCAGGCTCGTCCACCAGCGCTCGCAGCAGGCGGCGTCCAGCTCCTCGCGGACGATCTCGTCGGCGGCCGAGCGGGCCGGGCGGCGCGGCCCGGCGCAGGCCGTGCGCAGGTCGTGGATCAGGGTCTCGCGGACGACGGCGATGACCAGGACCACGCTCGCGGCGGCGAACAGGAAGGCGATCCAGAGGGGTCCGTAGCGGAATTCGAGGACCATGGTCCAGGCGAGTCCGCCGCTGGTGGCGAGATACAGGGCGCAGAGGAGGCGGCCGGAGCGACTCATGAGCGTTCACCGTTCGTGCAGGATTGGTTGCGCCGTGTTCAACGCCTCAGGGCGGGCGAGGAATCGGGTGGGGCGGCGGATTTGCGTCAAATCCGGGTCGGAGTAGGGAAGATGTGACGCGCACGCCACCGGAACGCCCTGGTGGGGGTGTTGGCGATAATCCGTTGGATCTTGTCATTTCAGCCTCTGTGGGAGCGCGTCGACGCTCCATAGCCTGAGCCGCGCACGGCTACGCCCATGGAGAGAGCCCCCCGATGACCAAGTTCCTGTTGTCCCTGCACGTCCTGGCGGCCATCGTCGCCATCGGCCCCGTCACCGTCGCGGCCAGCATGTTCCCGCCGGCCGTGCGCCGGGCCGGCGCGGACGCCGCCGGGGTGGGCACCGTCCGGCTGCTGCACCGGATCTGCCGTGTCTACTCCGGCCTCGGTCTCGCGGTGCCCCTCTTCGGCTTCGCCACCGCCGCCGCGATGGGGGTGCTCGGCAGCGCCTGGCTCGTCGCGTCCATCACCCTGACCACCGTCGCCGCCGGCATCCTCATCGCCTTCGTCCTGCCCCGCCAGGACGAACTTCTCGGCCAACTCGACGCCGAACAGCCGGTGGAGCGGTCGAACACCGCTCAACTCGCCATGTTCACCGGCGTCTTCAACCTGCTCTGGGCGACAGTCACCGTCCTGATGATCGTGCGGCCCGGCTCCACGACGGGCGCCTGACCGTTCGTCAGGGCAGCGCGAAGGGGCTACTCATACCGCATGTGCGGTCGTCAAGTCCCCCGGGGTAATTCACACCGCGCAGTGCCGGTCCGCATACACTCGGCGACCGGGCCCAATCGTGTGGGCCCCCACAGGAAAGGCGCGTTGCCGGGTGTTCCAGGAGTCCCCCATCTACGACCGACTCGTCGCCGAGCGCGGCGACGTCCCCGCTCAGACCCGTCGCGAGGCCGAGCGCGTGAGCCGGGAACTGGAGTACGTCATGCGACCGCTGCAGTCCTTCGGTGCCACACCGCCCGCCGAGCGACCCGCCTCCCCGGGCGCCGGCTGGCAGCGGACGGCCCTGCTGCCCGGCTCGCGGCCTAACTGACCCGCCCTCAACACACTCTGGTGTTCGAGCCGTTGACCCGAGGGCGCGGCTCGGGCCCGGGGCGGGACAGCCACTCCGCTATCGTCCGCGCGATCGGCTGGCCCGTCTCCACCTCCACGAACCCGAACTGCCCCGACTGATTGCACTCCAAGAACCACCAGGTCCCGTCGGAGTCCTCGGCGAAGTCGAAGGCGCCGTAGGACAGTCCGGCCTCCCGCAGGTACGACAGGACGGCCTCCGCGATCCGCGGCGGGACCTCGGCGGGCTCCCACGGCAGGTCGGACGAGGCGAACCGGACGTCCACCTCGTCCGGGTCGGCGTCCACCGCGGTCGCCTTGCGGGCCGCGAGGAGCCGCTCGTCGACCGCGGTCAGCCGGATGTCGGCGCGCTTGGCGACGCGCCGCTGCAGCAGCGTGGGCCCGTACGCGACGGCCGCGAAGTCGGTGTCCGGCGCCACCCGGCTGGTCGGCACCGCCCGGGGCGGGTCCTGCGGGTGCGCCCCGGAGACCGGCTTGACGACCAGGTCCGGGTAGCGGTCCGCGAACTCCCGCGCGGCTTGCGGGAATGTCGTGATCAGGGTGGCCGGCACCGGCAGCCCGCAGCGCTGCGCGAGCCGGAGCTGCCAGGGCTTGTGACGGGCCCGGCGGGCCGCGTCGGGGTGATTCATCCAGCGCGCCTCCGAGCCGCGCAGCATGCCGTACAGGGCCTGTGCGGACTCCTCGGTGAGCCAACTGGACGGCTGGGCCGCCCTGGTGGCGGCGGTACCCGGCCTGCGTACCCAGATCGACCGCAGCCCGCTGATGCTCACGAGGCGGTCCGCGGCCTGGAGATGGCCACGGAACGCCCCGTGCACGTACTCACCGGACAGCGAGACACCGCCGGTGAGATCGGCGGGGTCGAGTCGGATCACGGGAACCCCTGAGGCGTTGAGGTGCACGACCACCATGTCGGCCGTCACATCCTCTTCAGAGGTCAGGATCAGCACGGTCATCGTCGGCGGTTCCGTGTTCAGTCGTCGAAGTGCGTCTTGGACCCCGCGGTGGAGGTGGTCGTCGCGAGTTCTCTCAGGAGTGCGAAGTCGCGGGCCGCGACCCGTCCGTCGAAGAGCACGTTCAACTGCAGGCCGGTGTCGTAGACATATGGAGCTGTGGCCTCCAAGTCCACCGCCGGACGTGCGTAGTTGAGCGCGAACGGTTGCATGGTCTCTCCCTCGTCGGTCTGCGCCGACCCAGCGGTCTCCATCCCCACGGCACCGCTCGGTCCGCCGACTGCCTTGCCCTTCCAGTCACTTATACGAATCGAACGAGTGATTGGTTTCCTTACTCTGAGTAATCAGAGGGACGTTTCGTGACCATTCGGCCTGCCGGGAGAGGTGCGCAGGGTGCGCAGGGCGAGCAGAAGAACGCCGATATCGTCCAAATACACGGGGTCGGGCAACAGGTCGGTCGGTAGGACGAAATACAGGACCGCACCCCAGAAAACCCAACGGGGGCCTGTCGGCAGCCCGGCGCGCCGCAGGTTCCTTCGGGTCCGTACCAGCCGCACCAACAGGACCACGGCCATGGTGAGCACGAGCACCGCGAGCACCACGGCGACGACGATCACCGTTGTGGTCGATTTCACTGGTCCTCCTCCGTCGGCGGGCCGCTCGGCGCGCTCTTCTCCCAGATGCCCCCATCCGGCGTTCGTACGTACTTGACGGGGGATCGGATCCGCCGGGAGCGCGGCGGCGTCATACCGGTGGCTCACCCGAGTGGCACGGTGCGGCGGCGGGACCTAGTAATGGTCACCGTAACGACGTGTTCAGCGCGTCCGAGGCGCGAGAGGCGCCACACCCTCCCATGGAGCAGAGCATGAGCAGTGGCTCTTCATCACCCCAACCGAACGAACACTCCATATCCGAGGCGCACAGCGACCCGGTCGGTGCCCTGGTGCACGCGGCCGTGGCGGACCGCCCTCTTGAGGAGGTCGTGCGCCTGATCACCCTGCTTGAGCAGTCGCCCCAGTACGCGCGGGCCACCGTCGACGCGCTGCGCGCGGTCGGTGTGGACCGGTCCGTGGAGGACGTCACCCGTCTGGTCGTCCTGCTGACCCAACCGCCGCGCGACGCCGACAGCGCCGACGAGGCGATCCGCGCCGCGGCCGAATCGCGTCCCGTGGAGGACGTGACCCGGCTGATGGCGCTGCTGCACCAGTCGCCGCTGGAACCGCACGCCGGCCAGGAGGCGGCCCGCGCCGCCGCCACCGCGCGGCCCGTCGAGGAACTGGTGGAGCTGATCGGCCGGCTCAGCGAGGAACGCGACGCGCGGCCCGCCGCGGTCCCGTTCACCGCACCGCCGGGGGCGCCTGACGGCCCGTACGTGGTCCCCGAGGGCCTCGCGGTGCCGCCGGCCCCCGACGCCCCGCCCGTCGTCGCGGACGGCCGCGCACCACGCCGTATCGCGCGCGGGCCGGCCCGGCGCACCACGCACCTGGCCTGGCCGGGGCTGGTCTCCGCCGCGGCGCTCCTGCTGTGCGCGCTGCTGTGGTTCCCGCTCCACCGCGACGGCGCGTCCCTGCGCGCCTACGGCTTCGCACTGGGCGTGTCGGCCCTGTGCGCGGTCCTGGCCGTCCTGCTGACCCTCCGCCCGTTCGTGGTCCTCATGGCACTGGCGGTGGTGGTACCGGCGGTCCTCGCCGGCGCCCAGCTCTACGGGGGCCGCTTCCACTCGGCCCGCCTCTCTCAGGCCTTGGACCTCACCCTCGCCCCGAACTGGGCAGCGGGCCTGGCCGCCGTCTGTGCAGCCCTGGTCGCTCTCACGGCCCTGGTGGTCCGCCTCGCCTGGCAGCCTCCGCCGCAGATCGAGATGGAACACCGGGCGATGGTCACGACGAGCCGTCCGACGGACTGACGGTCTCTGTTCCGGGCCGGCCGACTGGCTGCGCCGGCTCGCGACGGAGCTCAAGGGCCAGCCGTGGGCTCTGACTTGGGACGGCCGGCGTTGACGGAGTGCCGGCCGAGACCGGCGTCCGGTCGTGGCCCACGGCCGGCGGCCCCTTCCCGCGATGGACTGCGAGGAGGGGCCGCCGGGCGCCGGTTCGCGTCGAGTCGCCACGACGGATCGGCAGCCCCCGGCTCGGGCCGGACCGGTCCCGCAGCCTCAACCCGCCGACGGGTCCGGCCCGTTGCCCTTCTCGGGCCCGTCCGCCGTCCCGCTCTCCTCGCCCGTCCCGTTCTCCGGGGTGGGCTTGGGGCGGCGGGACTTCGCCGTGGTGCGGAAGCGTTCCAGGCCGCGGGTCAGCTGTTGGAACGGGGAAGTGACGGGCGCTTCCGGAGGTTGGGGAACCGGCGTGGCGGGCGCCGCGCCCGACTCGCGGTACGCGGCCAGTGCCTCGTGGGCACGGTCGGCGGCCTCGCGGTACAGGTCCCGGGACTGGGTCATCGCCTCCAGCGCCTCGGAGTACATCGCCACCAGCCTGCGCTCGCGGGCGAGTTCCTCCTCCAGCGTCATCAGCCGCCAGTCCTCCCGCAGCGCGGTGAGGTACGGAGCGGCACCGTCCGGCAGCGGGGGCGGCAACGCCGTGAAGCGGGCCAGGGCGTCGACCAGCTCGATCGGCCGCGAGCCGTCCAGGAAGACGCTGCGTACGGCGAACTCGGCCGCGTCCGCCCCGCGCGGCGGCCGGTGCAGCAAGACCGCCCCGCCGCGCGGGACTTCGACGCCGAACTCCCGCAACGCCCGGTTCACGACCCGCAGTTGCTCCGGGGCGGCCCGGTGCTCCACCACGCGGTGCCGCAGGCTCGGCGGCAGCAACCGGCTCAGCGGCCGCCGGCCGTGCTCGTCGGGCGTCATGGCCTCGTGGACGACGACGTTGAGGGCCCAGCCGCCGTCCACGCAGTCGCGCAGCAGCCGCCGTATCTCCTTGTCCTCCTCCGGCAGGCGGTTGACCTCCCGGAGGCGCAGTCCCCGAGCGGGTTCACGGTCCCAGTCGGCGTCCGGCTCCTCGGGCCAGAACATCGTGGCGGGGGAGGGCCACTCCAGGTCCCAGGGGCGTTCCGCTTCGGCGAGGAGGACCCACTCCTGGCCCTGCTCCGTGGCGGGGGAGAGGCTCAGCCGGGCCCGTACCGTCACCTCCCCGGCGACCCGCCAACGGGCCTCGAAGACGTGTTCCGCCTCCGTCCGGGCCTCGGGCGGCTCCAGATGGTCGTCGATGAGCCCGTCGTTCTTGCGGCGCAGCAGGGTCTGCCGGACGACGGGTTCCGCTTCGGGGCCCGTACTTCGGCCGCGGGCGAGCCAGAGGGTGGTGGGAATCGTGGGCCGGTCTGTGGCGGAGCTGGACATGAGTCCTTGTCGGGGCGGGGGCAGGTGCACCCACCAGTATCGTCCGCGCCGCTCGCGAGGGATCATCCGGGGTCGCGCGCACGGGACCCGCACCCGTGCACTCGGGGTGCGTACGGCGCACTCCAGTTCGCGGCGATTCACTCCTGCCCCGGGCGTCTCCCGGCCGCCACAATGTCCTCCGCGAACAGGGCCCGCCCACCATCCGCTTGGGGCGGGTCCTGTTCGTGCTTCTTGGGGCCTCCGAGCCGCTGGCTTCCTGGTGCCCCGACACACCATCGGCCTCGGCGACTCGATATATATCGGCAGCCGATATATCCTGGCCGCATGGCATCGAAGGGCATGACCACAGCCGCCTTCTTCGTCCTGACCGCACTGGCCGACCAGCCCCGGCACGGCTACGGGATTCTGCGGGAGGTCGACGAACTCTCCGACGGCGCGGTGCAACTGCGCGTCGGCACCCTGTACGGCGTACTCGACCGGCTCACCGCGGACGGACTGATCGTGCTGGACCGGGAGGAGGTGCACGACGGCCGGCTCCGGCGCTACTACCGCCTCACCGACGAGGGTGCGGGGGCTCTGGACGCGGAGGCGGAGCGGATGGCGGCCGGCGCCTCCGCCGCCAAGCAGCGGATCGCCGAGGGGCGCAAGGCCCCCGGAGCCGCCGCGAACCCCACGACCGGACCGGGACTCGCGGGAGGCCTCGCATGACGACGCTGCTCGAAACGCGCTACCGCGCCGTACTGCGCCTGCTCCCCGCCTACTACCGGCGGGCCCGGGAGGAGGAGATGGTCGAGACGTACCTCTGGGACCTCGACCGGGACACCCAGGACCAGAGCCGGCCCACCCTCGGTGAGACGGCGAGCATCGTCGCCCTCGCCGTGCGCAGCCGGCTCGCCGTCTCCGGAGTGCCCCGGCGCTATGCGCTGCTCGGCTCGACCGTCCGGCACTTCGCGCTCTTCGCCGTTCTGCTGCAGGCGATCGCGGCGCTTGTCGACCGGGTTCTCGGGCTGACCTGGGCGTCGACCCACGGCCCGAGCCAGTGGGACATGTTCACGTCGGCCTTCACCGACCAGGGGCTGCTGATCGGCGTGGTCGAGGTCGCCACGTGGACGCTGCCGCTGCTCTGGACGGTCGGCTACTTCGCTCTCGTGCACGACCGCCGGCGCCTCGCCCGTACGGCCGTTCTGCTGGCCGCGCTACCCACGCTCTGGCCGCTCGTCGGCCCGCTGGTCACCGACAGCGTGGTGCTGTCCGAACCGTGGTTCGCCGTCGTCACGGCCCTGTTCGGCTGGCTGTCGGCGCTCGCGCTCTGCGCGGCCTACCACCGGGACGCCCCCGCCGCCGCGCTGCCGGTCGGCTCTCCCGGGCTCGTCTTCGCGGGGTTCGCCGTGGTGACGGGCGCGTCCATCGTCCTGCTGCCGGGCGCCCCCGACACGGCCTGGGCGCCGGCCACTTGCTTCCTCGTCGGCGCCGTCGGCTGGCTGGTGCTGCGCAGCCGTGGCGCGGACCGAGGCCCGGCCGGAGGAGCGGTCGCCCTCGCCGCGCTCGGCCTGCTGCTCCTGGTCGTCCGGGTCGCGGCCCTGTACCCATGGCTCGGCGTCCCGCTGCCCGCGGTGTACCTGGGCGGCGCCCTGGGGCAGGTCGCTGCGCTCACCTTGCTGGTGGCGGTACTTGGTGCCGTCGCCCGGCGCGACCTCGTCAGACGCTGAAGGGCCGTAGCGACGAGGTGTCCCGAACGGCGAGTTGGCTGTCGTTCACCGACGAACAGCCGCGGTGGGCCAGGGAGTTCACTCACCTCGGAGTTCAACTCTCCGACGGAGATCCCCGGCCCACCGAGCGGCAGCGCTTACGCCTCGCTCGCCCTGAGCATGTCCTCGCGCTCGACCAGCTTCACGCGCTCGCGGCCCTGCGGCTCGCCCAGCGCCTTCTCCGCCGCGTCCAGGCGGTACCAGCCGTCCCATGTCGTGTAGCGGACGTTCCGCTCGGCGAGGAAGGACTCGACGGCCTCGGGAGCGGGCGTGGCCGGCTCGTGCAGTCGGCCACCCGCGTAGTCGGCCAGCAGGTTGGACACCGTCTCGTTGGCGTCGCCCTTGGTGTGACCGATCAGACCCACGGGACCGCGCCGGATCCAGCCGGTGACGTACGTCGACTGGAGGTGCTCGCCGCTCTCCTGGATGACCCGGCCGCCCTCGTCCGGAACCGTGCCGGAGTCGATGTCCCAGGGCAGCTTGGGGAGCTTGTCGGAGAGGTAGCCGACCGCACGGTAGATCGCGGTGGTGTCCCAGTCCTTGAACTCGCCGGTGCCCTTGACGTTGCCGGTGCCGTCCAGGGCCGTGCGCTCGGTGCGCAGACCGACGACCCTGCCGTCCTCGCCGAGGATCTCGGTGGGCGACTCGAAGAAGTGCAGGAACAGTTTGTGCGGGCGGTCGCCGACGTCGCGGATCGCCCAGTTCTCCAGGGTCTTGGCGACCATGTCGGCCTGCTTGTTGCCGCGCCGGGTCTCGATCGAGCCCTCGTCGTAGTCGATGTCCTCGGGGTCGACGATGACCTCGATGTTGGGGGAGTGGTCCAGCTCCCGCAGCTCCATCGGGGAGAACTTCGCCTGCGCCGGGCCCCGGCGGCCGAAGACGTGGACCTCCAGCGCCTTGTTCGCCTTGAGGCCCTCGTGGACGTTCGGCGGGATCTCGGTCGGCAGCAGCTCGTCCGCCGTCTTGGCCAGGATGCGGGCCACGTCGAGCGCGACGTTGCCGACGCCGAGGACGGCGACCTTCTCGGCCTCCAGCGGCCAGGTGCGCGGCACGTCCGGGTGACCGTCGTACCAGGAGACGAAGTCGGCGGCGCCGTAGGAACCGTCCAGCTCGACACCCGGTATCGACAGCTCGCGGTCGGCCGTCGCGCCCGTGGAGAAGATCACGGCGTCGTAGAACGCGCGCAGATCGTCCAGGCAGATGTCGGTCGGGTAGTCGACGTTGCCGAAGAGCCGGATCTGCGGCTTGTCGAGCACCTGGTGCAGGGCCGTGATGATGCCCTTGATGCGCGGGTGGTCGGGGGCGACGCCGTAACGGATCAGGCCGAACGGGGCGGGCATCCGCTCGAAGAGGTCGATGGACACGCCGGGCTCGGCTGCCACCTCGGACTTGAGCAGGGCGTCGGCGGCGTAGATCCCGGCGGGGCCGGCTCCGACGATGGCTACCCGCAGGGGGCGCGGCATGATCAGGTTCCCTTCGAGTGAAGATAGATCGACTCGACGGAAGCCTAAGCTAAGGCAAGCCTAAGTCAGTACGCGGGTCCGATCTATGGGCTCATAAGTCAAAGTTATGAGCCAGGATCGGGAACTCGAACGCGGGTATCGGCCAACAGCAGTCGACCATGCCTGCGACCTCGAAAGAAGCCGATGAACCCGAAGGGCGAGCAGTGACCGCCGTGCCGAGCGCAGGAGCCCCGCCTGCCCTCGGCCCGCACGACGGCTCTGTGTCCGAAGTCTCCGACGCGTCCGTCATCGAGCGCTCCTGGGACGAGCCCGACGCGTTCGCGGAGCTCTTCAACCGCTACGCCGACGACATCCACCGGTATGCGGCCAGACGACTGGGCGCCGAGACCGCCGACGACCTGATGGCCGAGACCTTCGTGATCGCCTTCCAGCAGAGACGCCGCTACGACCTCTCGCGCCCTCAAGCACGCCCTTGGTTGTATGGCATCGTCACCAACCTCGTCGGCCAGCACCGGCGTGCCGAAGCCCGTCGGCTCAAGGCCCTCTCCCGGGTCGCCGCCGCCTCCCCGGCGGAGGGCGAACCGCTCGCCGACCGGGTGGCCGCCAGGGTGAGCGCCGAGAGCTCCCGCGCCGAACTCGCGGGCGCCCTCGCGGAGTTGCCCGCCCGCCACCGGGACGTGCTGCTGCTGATCGCCTGGGGCGATCTCGACTACGCGGAGGCCGCCCAGGCGTTGGGCGTGCCGGTCGGAACCGTGCGCTCACGGCTGCACCGGGCCCGGACCAGACTGCGCCACGCGCTGGGCGGTTCGGATCCCACCGCCCTGCACGAGGAGAGCGACGAGATCGACGAGACCGACGAGTCCGAGAAGAACCGGGAGAGCCGTCGTGGATGACCTCACCGCTGTGCGCGAACTGCACGCCGATGTACCCGAGTTGACCGACGAGGCCCGTTCGGCCGCCCGTGTCCGTCTCCAGCGCGCCATCGTCCAGGAGGGCCGCCCGGGCGCCCTGTCCCGCCGGCTGGTGCTCAGGGTCGCCGTCGCCGGGACGGCGGCTGCGGCGGTCGCGGGAGGCGTGGTCGTGGCCACCCGGCGCGACGGGGGCACGAACGCCCCGCGCATGACCACCCTGAGCGCGGCACAACTGCTGCACCGGGCCGCGGACAAGTCCCGGGCCGACGGCACCAATATGCCGATTCCGCGCAACGACCAGTACGTGTACACCAAGACGTACATCACCCGGACCTATGTGAAGAGCGGGCGGACCAAGACCTGGACGGACGAGAGCTGGACGTCCGTGGACGGGTCCAAGCCCTCCAGGCGCGAGCAGTACGGCAAGATCTACGACGATCCGCCGCTGGGCAGGCACGAGGTGATGTGGCCGCCGACCGTGTACGCCGAGTTGGCGAAATGGCCGACGGACCCTGACACGCTGCTGAAATGGTTCCGGGCGCCCAGTCAGGGCTCCGACGACCTGGCGTTCATGAACGCCTGCCAGCTCTTCGTGGTGCCGCGGGTCATGCCGCCCGGCCTTGAGGCCGCCACGTTCGAGGCCGTCGCCAGGATTCCCGGCATCCGGATCGACCGTCAGGCGGTGGACGCCCTCGGGCGCCGGGGCGTCGCCGTGTCGTACCCGAAGATCTATTTCGCCTTCATCTTCGACCCGGAGACCTACGCCTACCTGGGCATGAGCCTGAAAGGGAGTGGCGGGGACTGGAAGGACGGAGACTTCGAGTCCTCCGACTGGTATCGCGAGATGCGTGGTCTGGAGGAGATGGGGGTCGTGGATCGGATCGGCCAACACCCCTAGGGGAGCAGGGGTGTTGGCCGATCCGGGGCACGGTCAGCTGATGTGGAAGCTGTCCCCGTAGACCTTCCAGTCCAGGGGCGTGTTCAGACACAGGTTGTTGTTGCGCAGGAAGACCCGCTGCTCGGTGTCGACCCGGGTGGTGTCGCTGTGGGCCTCCTCCTGCTTCATGGCCCACACCCGCGCGTCCAGGAAGGCGTTGAGGTACGTGACCTCGTTGCCGCCCTGGGCCGGCGGCTTCGCGCTGTTGAGGGCGCGCTTGCGTATGTTGCGGAAGCTGGTGGAGTCGGAGCCGTCGCCGTGCATGACGATGGCGTCGTAGTACGCGAACTGCCCGAGCGTGCCCAGGCCGTCCGTCTTGCCCTGCTGGACGGCCGGGTTGAAGTACACCCGGTCGCGCTCGTCGTTCTGGGCCTGCTGGAAGACGGTGTCCGCCGCGGCCGTGCGCCAGTCCTTGGTGAAGTTCGGGTCCAGACCGGAGTGCGAGTCGGTGCCGTCGACCGAGCGCAGCGCCGGGAGGTACTTGGCGAGCACGTTGCCCGGCTTGCGGGCGGCGTACAGCTCGACGAGGTCGAGCATGTCGCCGGTGCCCGAGCAGAAGCCGATGATGCCGGCCGTGTAGCCGCGGCCGTCGCCGATGTCCTCGATGTACTTGTACTGCGCCTTCCAGTCGAGCGAGGAGTTCTCGGCACTGGAGACGAGCTTCATGGCGATCTCCTTCTTCGCCGCGTTGTCGAGCGGGGTGCAGGCCGCCGCCAGTGACGCGGACGCGGACGCGTGCGCGGGCTTGAGCAGCGGTGCCGCGACGAGCGACGCGCCGAGCACGGCGAGGAGGGTGCGGCGCGAGGTGTGCGTGGAACGGGTCGCGTCGTCCGGGGTGTTCCTCACGAAGGCTCCAAAGGGGAGTGGGGGGTGGGGAGTTGGTCGTGCGTCACACTGATAGGAAGGTTTCCTATCAGAAGAAGCAGACGTGTGACACCCACCGCGTGAAAACTTCGTAGGGAAGAACGAAAAGCCGTTCGGTCAGGGGAGCGGCTGTTCGGTCCAGATGATCTTGCCCGCCGGGGTGTAGCGGGTGCCCCACCGCTCGGACAGCTGGGCCACCAGGAACAGGCCGCGCCCGCCCTCGTCCGTCATCGCCGCGTACCGCAGATGGGGCGAGGTGTTGCTGCTGTCGCAGACCTCGCAGACCAGGGTGCGGTCGAACAGCATCCGGACCCGGATGGGCTCGCCGCCGTAGCGGATCGCGTTGGTGACCAGTTCGCTCAGGATGAGCTCGGTGGTGAACGCCAGCTCGTCCAGGCCCCATCCGGCCAGCCGGCGCGTGACGTTGGACCGCACCTCGCCGACCGCGGCCGGGTCGGACGGCACGTCCCACTCGGCTATCCGGTCGGCGGGCAGCGCGCGGGTGCGGGCGACCAGCAGGGCGATGTCGTCGCCGGGCTTGGCCGGCAGCCGTGCGTCGAGCACGACCCGGCAGGTGTCCTCGGGCGTGGGACCGGACTGTTCCAGTGCCTCGCGCAACTGGTCGAGGCCCTCGTCGATGTCGTGCTCGCGGTCCTCCACGAGCCCGTCGGTGTACAGCACGAGGCGGCTGCCTTCCGGCAGTTGGAGATCGGCCGTCTCGAACGGCAGCCCGCCCAGACCCAGCGGCGGACCGGCCGGCACCTCGGGGAACTCGACCCCGCCGTCCGGCCGGATCAGCGCGGGCGGGGGATGCCCGGCGCGGGCGACCGTGCAGGTGCGGGACACCGGGTCGTAGATCGCGTACAGACAGGTGGCCCCGATGACCGGTGCGCTGCCGTCCTCGGGCGTCTCGTCCTGGTCTATCCGGCCGACCATCTCGTCCAGCAGGGACAGGAGTTCGTCGGGCGGCAGGTCGAGGGCGGAGAAGTTGTGGACCGCCGTACGCAGCCGTCCCATCGTGGCCGCTGCGTGCAGCCCGTGCCCGACGACATCGCCCACCACGAGGGCGACCCGGGCGCCCGACAGGGGCAGTACGTCGAACCAGTCGCCGCCGACGCCCGCCTGGGCCGGCAGATAGCGGGTGGCGATGTCCAGGGCCGTCTGCTCGGGCAGCGTGCGGGGGAGCAGGCTGCGCTGGAGGGTGACGGCCATGCTGTGTTCGCGGGTGTAGCGGCGGGCGTTGTCGATGGAGACGGCCGCGCGGGTCACCAGCTCCTCGGCGAGGGCCAGTTCGTCCGCGTCGAACGGCTCGGGCTTCTGCGAGCGCCAGAAACTCACCACGCCGAGCACCATCGCCCCGGCCCGCAGCGGCACGGTGATCAGCGAGTGGATGCCGTACTCGACCACCTGCGCGGCCCGCTCCAGATCCTGCTCGTGCCAGCCCGCCGCCCGCGCCAGGTCCGGCTCCAGCACGGCCTGGCCCGAGCGGAGGCTGCGGGACTGCGGTGCGGTGGCCACGTACCGGATCTCCTGCTGGAGGGGGTACAGCGGCGCGTCCTTGCGGATGCCGCTGAGCGCGGTCCGGCGCACCGGGGTCACCGCCTCCGGCTGGCCGCCGCTGAGGACGGCGTCGAAGAGGTCGACCGTCGCGTAGTCCGCGAACCGGGGGACGGCGAGCTCCGCCAGCTCCTGGGCGGTGCGGGTGACGTCCAGGCTCGTCCCGATGCCCACTCCGGCGTCGTACAGCATGTTCAGGCGCTCGCGGGCCGCCTCCGCGCGGCCGGACAGGGCGCGCAGCTCCGTCGAGTCGCGGAGTGTGGCGACCCAGCCGGGCGGGCCGCCCTTGACGTCGGTGGTCCGCTGGTTCACGGCGAGCAGGCGGTCCTTGACCAGGTGCACCTCGTCGGTGGCGACCCGGCCGGAGGCGAGCAGGTCGGCGGTGTCGGGCGGCAGGCCGAGGTCGAGGGCGGATTTGCCGTCGGCGTCCGCCGGCAGGTCGAGCAGCCGGTGCGCCTCGTCGTTGGCGAGCAGCAGCAGGCCCTCACCGCTGAAGATGATCACGCCCTCCCGTACGGAGTGCAGGACCGCGTCGTGGTGCTCGTACATCCGGGTCATCTCGTGCGGACCCAGACCGTGCGTCTGGATCAGCAGCCGTCTGCTCACCAGGGCCGTGCCGCCCGTGGACAGGATGAGGGCCGCGGCGGCGGCCAGCAGGACCAGGGGCAGTTGGCGGTCGGCGGCGCCGCCCACGTTCTCGGTGGTGATGCCGGCCGACACCAGGCCGACGACCTTGCCGCCGGGTGCCTCGATCGGTACCACCGCCTGCACGAGGCGGCCGATCGTCCCGTCGACCTCCTCGGTCACGGTCCGCCCGGCCAGCGCGGGCGCCAGCGTCCCGACGAACTTCTTGCCGATGCGGTCCGGCTTCGGGTGCGTGTAGCGGATGCCGTCCGTGTTCATGACGACGATGAAGTCCACGCCGGTCGCCTTGCGGGCCGCCTCCGCGCGCGGCTGCAGGATCGCCGTGGGGTCGGGAGTGCTGAGCGCCTCACGGGTGCCGGGCGCGTTGGCGAAGGACTCGGCGACGGCCACCGAGCGGTTGCGGGCCTCCTGGGTGCTGTCGTGCCGCACCTGCAGCACCAGCGCCACCACGGCCGCGACCACCAGCAGCAGCACGATCGCGATCTGGAGGAGGAAGACCTGTCCGGCGACGCTGCGCCCGTTCAGCGCCGACCGCAGTCCCGAGAGCCGCTCGCGACCGGCCCGGTCCGCGGGCGTCATGCGCCGGGCAGGGGTGTGCCGGGTGCGCGTGGGGCCAGCCCGGTGGGTCGACCGGGTCTGGGAACGACCCAGAAGTCGGACCATGTGCCCATGTCTACACTGCCGCGCCGCGCGAGGCGAGAGGCGTCACAGAGGGTGACAGGGCGCGCCCTGCTTCCTGTGTGCCCGCTGTGCGCCGTGGGGTCGGCGGGGCCCGCTGCGTGCGTCAACGCCGGTCGCCACGGCGGGTCGCGAGCAGCAGGGCGATGTCGTCGGGGCGGTCGGCGGTGTGCCGGGCCGCGGCGGTGAGGCGTTCGGCGACGCCGGCCAGTGAGCGGGCGCCGGCGCGCGCGGCCGAGGTGCCGGCCTTGGCCAGCGCCACCCGCAGGGCCGTGATGCCGTCGTCGATGTCGACGCCGGGCCGCTCGACCAGGCCGTCGGTGTACAGCGCGAGGATGGCGCCGGGCTCGACCTCCAGCTCCGCCACCGGGTAGTGGGCCTGCGGGTCGACCCCGAGCACGACCCCGCCGGGCAGGTCCACCACCTCGGTGTGACCGTCGGGGCGACGCAGCAGCGGCGGCGGATGCCCCGCCCGGGCCGCCAGCGCACGGCCGGAGGACGGGTCGAGCCGGATGTAGCAGCAGCTCGCGAACTGGCCGGGATCGAGGTCGATGAGCAGATGGTTCGTGCCGCTCAGCACCTCGTCCGGCGGCCGGTCGCCGAGCGCGAACGCCCGTACCGCGGTGCGCAGTTGACCCATCGTGGCCGCCGCCTGCACCCCGTGCCCCTGCACGTCGCCGATGACCAGGGCGAGCCCGTCCCCGGCCTCGACGACGTCGTACCAGTCCCCGCCGACCTCCATGCCCTGGGTGCCGGGCAGATAGCGGCCGCTGGTCTCCACGTCCGGGTGGACCGACAGCTTGCGCGGCAGGAGCGCCTGCTGGAGGCCACGGGCGAGGGCGGCCTCGCTCTCGTAGCGCTGGGCCTTCTCCATGGCGTGCGCGATCAGTCCGGCGAGTGCGGTGAGGACCGTGCGTTCCTCGGTGCTGAAACTGCGCGACCGGTCGAAGCCGAGGATGCAGGAGCCGACCGGGCGCCCGGAGGCGATCAGGGGCAGGAAGGCGCGCGCTCCCTCGGCCGCGTCCAGCGCGATCCCGGGGTAGGCGGCCGACAGCTGCTGCATCGAGTCGAAGAAGAGCGGCCGGCCACTGGTCAGCGTCTCGACACCGGGCAGCCGGGCGTCCAGCCCGACCCCCTCGAAGGGGGCGAGGAACCCCTTGGGGAAGCCGGACTCCCAGGACAGGTACAGATGCCGGTCCTGGAGGAGGTAGAGGGCGAGCCGACCGCCGCCGAACGCCGGCAGCAACTCCCGCATGACCACGGCCGACACCTGCCGTGCCGTGACCGCCTCGGTGAGCGCGATGGCCAGGACGATGGGCCGGTACAGCGGCGCAAGCGACGGCATGCCGGCCTGCTCCGCCCCGGCCGGTTCCGTCTCGGCCGCCGTGCTCGCCATCCGGTTCGCGGGACGGAACGTGCAGGTCAGCATGGACGCGCCGGCATGCACGGAGACATCGAGCCAGGCGCTTTCGTACGAGGTGGTCGCGCCGTCCGTGTCCTCGCGGCCCCGGTCGTCGGCGGGGCGCTCGACGTGGAAGCGGACCGGGTCCGGGGAGAGCAGGGCGCTGCGCAGATGGTCCTCGCAGGCGGGCTGGTTCAGCCAGGGCACGGCCTCCCAGAGCGGTCGGCCCAGGAGTTCGCCCTGCGCGCGGTGCAGCAGGTGTCCGGCGCGTGGATTGGCGTAGTGGATCAGGCCGAGCCGGTCCAGGCCCAGCACGCCCTCGGGCAGCAGGTCGGCGGCTGCGTCGGCGGCCGGTTCTGGTCCGGGTTCGACGACCAGGCCCCGGACGGGACGAAGGTCCGAGGGGGCGCCGGGGGCGGCCGAGTACGGGTTCCAGAGCTCGACCAGCCGGAGCGGGCCGGACTTGGGCTGGGTGTAGAGGGGCAGGGTCGGCGGCCTGCCCGCCGCCGTGTCCTGGAGCGCGGCCGTGATCCGCTCGGCGTCGGCTCCGGCCACCGCGTCCGCGAGCGCCGCCGCCGAGGCGGAGATCTCGTCCTTCGCCCCGCCCAGCAGCCCCGGCAGCCGCTCGTCCACGGTCACGACGTCCGCCACCGGGTCCCAGGCGAAGGCCCCGGCCCGTCCCGCCGGCCGGTTCGCGCCCGGCGGACGGATGCAGACCGGCTCGCCGTCCCAGGCGACCGCCGGGCCGCCCTCGACATCGAGACCCCGCAGATCCTCGCCCAGCTCCTCGGCCAGGCCCACCATGCGGTCGCGGTGGCGCAGCAGCTCGGTGGCGTCGGTGGCGGAGGGCCGCAGCACGGTCAGGACGCCGAAGGTGGTCGCGCCCGCCGTGATGGGCACGTACAGCGAGCCGAACTGGA
>NZ_JBSFLV010000034.1:0-81755 GCF_053599215.1 Streptomyces sp. NPDC001002
CAACCGGCGGAGCCTATCGTCGAGGCCATGTTCGCCGTCTACGCCGCCCGAATCGACCGCGACCAACCGCTCGCCGGACTGGAGCTGGGGGATCGACCCGCCCCCGAGGCCCGTTCCGGCTGGAGCACCGTCGATGTCAGGGCCGCCTCCCTCAATCACCACGATCTCTGGTCGCTCCGGGGCGTCGGGCTCCCGGAGGACCGGTTGCCGATGATCCTCGGGTGCGATGCCGCCGGTGTCGACGCGGACGGCAACGAAGTCGTCCTGCACTCCGTGATCGGCCAGAGCGGGCACGGCGTCGGCCCGAAGGAGCCCCGCTCCATCCTCACCGAGCGCTACCAGGGCACTTTCGCCGAACAGGTCGCCGTCCCGACCTGGAACATCCTGCCCAAGCCGAAGGAACTCTCCTTCGCGGAGGCGGCCTGTCTGCCCACGGCCTGGCTCACCGCGTACCGCATGCTCTTCACCAACGCCGGTGTCCGGCCAGGCGACTCGGTCCTCGTCCAGGGTGCCGGCGGCGGTGTCGCGACCGCCGCGATCGTGCTCGGCAGGGCCGCGGGGCTGCGGGTCTTCGCCACCAGCCGGGACGAGGCCAAGCGGAAGCGCGCGGTGGAGCTCGGCGCGGTCGAGGCGGTGGAGCCGGGCGCGCGGTTGCCGCAACGCGTGGACGCCGTCATCGAGACGGTCGGCGCGGCCACCTGGTCGCACTCGATCAAGTCCCTGCGGCCCGGCGGCACGGTCGTCATCTCCGGCGCGACGAGCGGCGACCGCCCCTCGCACGCCGAACTGACCCGCATCTTCTTCCTCGAACTCAAGGTCGTCGGCTCCACGATGGGCACCAAGGACGAACTGGAGGACCTGCTCTCCTTCTGCGCCACCACCGGCGTGCGTCCCGTCATCGACGAGATCCTCCCGATGGACCGCGCCCGCGAAGGCTTCGAACGGCTGGAGTCCGGCGACCAGTTCGGAAAGATCGTCCTCACGAACGGCTGACCTCCCTCCCTGCCCCTCACCTCCCTACCCCTGTCAACTGTGGTTGACAGGGACGGTCTCGTCAACGTAAGTTGACACCATGACCGAAGCAACGGATCTCGCCGAGCGCGCGGGCGATCGCGATCCACGGGTCGGCCTGCGGGCCGTCAGCGCTCTGCGCCGGCTGCTGGAGCAGTTGGAGGCCGTGCAGGTGCGCAACGCCCGCAATCAGGGCTGGTCGTGGCAGGAGATCGCCGCGGAACTCGGAGTGAGCAGGCAGGCCGTGCACAAGAAGTACGGGAGGCATTGATGTTCGAGCGGTTCACCAAGAACGCCCGCGCGGTGGTCCAGGAAGCGGTGGAACAGGCGGAACGGTCGGGGGCGCGGTCCGTGGACGCCGAGCACATACTGCTCGCGCTGCTGGACCGCGAAGGCAGCCGCGCGACCTTCGCACTGGCCGCGCTCGGCGTGTCCGACACCGAACACAAGGAGTCCGTACGCCGAGCCCTCGCCGAGGCGCGACGTCGTGCCGGGTTGTCCCAGGCCGAGGCGGAGGCCCTCGCCGGACTGGGCATCGACGTCTCGGAGATCGTCGCCCGGATCGAGGAAGTGCACGGCGTCGGCGCGATGTCCGGCGACCGCGGGACCGGCGGCCGCGGAGGTGGCAACCGTGGCGGTGGCAGTCGTGGGCTGGGGCGCCGTCCCTTCGAACGAGGCGCCAAGGATGTCCTCGTACGAGCGCTGCGCACCACCCTCGCCCACGGCGACCGGCACGTCGGCGACGAACACCTCCTGCTGGCCCTCACGATCCTGCCGGGCGTACCGGCCGAGGTGCTCGCCGATCACGGGGTGACGCACGAGTCGCTGTCGCGGGTGCTGTACGGGGCGGGTGCCGGCGGCGGCGAGGCGAAGGCCGGCTGACCGGGCGCGGCGGACTCGGGCGGCGAAGATGTGGCCGTGGGGGAGTCAGGGGTGGGTACTGGGGTTGGGCCTGCCGAGAATGGCCTGGTCCTTCGAAGGAGAGCCCATGACTGTGTCCGATCCGGTGTCCCACCCGATGTCCGAGCCCGTGCCGCTCGTCCTCGTCCCGGCGGAGGGGGCCGTGCGGGACGCGGTGACCAAGGTGGGCGGGCAGCCCGTGTGGCTGGGCGAGCCGCAGTGGCCGTTGTCCCGTGGGACCGGGCGGCCGATGGAGTTCCTGGGACAGTTCGCGCTGGCGGGCGGTCGGCTCGCGTACCTCTTCATGACGGGGGACGGTGACACATCCGGCGACGGCGTCGACGGCACCTTCGATCCGGAGGGCGGCGAGAACGCCCTCGTGGTCCAACCCGACGGCCGCGTCCCTGAGTTCGTGACCGTCGAGCACCGGGCGGAGGGGCCCAGCGCCGGTGCCGACCATGTGCCTGGCGACGGTCAACTGCCGGATGGCGCCGATGTCGAAGGCGGCGATGCCGGAGAGAGCCGTCGGCCCTGGCAGTTCCTCGGCGGGCCCGGGGTCGAACCGCACTGGCTCCAGGGCGAGGAGCCTCCCGGCGACGACTGGTCCCTGGTCGTCCAACTCGACTCCGGCAAGCTGCCCTTCGACGTCGACTTCGGCGACTCGGGTGTGGGTTACGCCTTCCTCGCCCCGGACGCCAAGGAGGGCCGCTTCCTCTGGCAGTGCATGTGACGGGCACTGCGTGTGACTGCCGGTGGGTGTGACGTGCGGTGGATGTGACATGCGGTGGATGTGACGTGCGGTGGATGCGAGGGGCCGGCCGGGCGCGCTGTGCGGTGCGCCCGGTGCCGTCCCGCTCTCCCGCTCAGGCCCTCGGCGTGCGCAGTATCGACCCGATGTGCGCCGCCGCCGTCGACAAGTGGCCGCGGGCTGCGCGCAGTTGGTCGTCCGTGACCCCGTGGTCCCGGGCCGCGTCGCGGATGTCGTCCCGGAAGCGGTCGAGCAGCCGGTCGAGGTCACGGCCCGCGTCACCGGTCGTCGAGTCGTCGTGCGCCCAGCTCGGCTCGAACTCGGCCGGGAAGTCCTCCGGCGTCTGCGAGTAGTCGGGCTGCGTGCCCGAAGCGCCCGCACTGCCACCCGCACTCGCCTCCGTGCCGGTGCCCGCTCCCGCGCCGCCCCGCCCGAACCCGAAGTCCTTCCCGAACTCCTTGCCGAAGTCCTTCCCGAACTCGCCGAACTCCTTGGCCAGTTCGGTCAGCCCTTCGCGCACCCCAGTCGGCCAGTCGCCCCGCGAGAAGTGGTCCTGCACCTGTTCCTGCACCCGCTTGCCGATGCGCTGCAGTTCCTCCTGCGCCTGGGCCCGGGCCCGCTCCTGCGCCTCCTTGGCCTGGCGCCTGGCCCGCTGGGCCTCGTCGCGGGCCCGCCGGCTCTCGTCCTTGGCCCGCCGGGCCTGTTCCTTCCACTCCTGCTTGACCCGCCGCATCTCCTCCTTGGCGACGCGCCAGGACTCCTTGTCGGTGAAGTCGCCGAAGTCGCCCGCGGGACCGGCGTGTTCGCCGTCGCCGCGGCTCTTGGCGCCGGCACCGCTGCGGGCCTCGCTCGCCGCGGCCCGCATCTCGCGCCGCAGGTCGCCCGCCGCGCCGCGCACATCGGCGCGGATCTCGGCGGCCAGCTCGGCGACCGACTCGCGGATCTCCAGCTCCAGGTCGGCCAGTTCGCCACTGCGGTCGGCGAGTTCGGCGCGGCCCGCGTCCGTGATGGCGTACACCTTGCGGCCGCCCTCGGTGGTGTGGGTGACCAGGCCCTCCGCCTCCAGCTTGGCGAGACGGGGGTAGACGGTGCCCGCCGACGGCGCGTACAGCCCCTGGAACCGCTCTTCGAGGAGACGGATCACCTCGTAGCCGTGGCGCGGGGCCTCGTCCAGCAGCTTGAGCAGGTAGAGGCGCAGGCGGCCGTGGGCGAAGACGGGGGGCATGTCAGAGCACCTTCTTGTCGGTCGTACCGTCGGCCGGGGCGTCGCTCGTGCCGTCGCCCGGGCCGGAAACGGAATTGTCCCCCGAGTTGCTGTCAGGTTCGGCCGACGGGGTGTCGTCCGACCGGGTCGCCGGGGCGGAGGCCTCGGCAGGCGGGGCGATGTCGCCGGCAGGCGGATCGATGTCGTCCGTGTCGTCCGTGGCGTCCTTGGTGTCGTTCTTGGTCAACAGGTCGGTGTCCCGGGCCGCTTCCTCGGACCGCGGAACCGCATCCGAGACCCCCGCCTCGAAGTCGTCCGGCGTCGAGTCCCACGGTCCGTCCTCGGGGCCGTCCTCCGTCGGAGGGCGCCGGAGCAGGGCGATGGAGCCCGAGACGGTGGTCGCCTTCAGGCGGCCGCTGCCCGAGCCGAGGCGGCCGGTGATCCGTTTGGCGCCCCACTGGCCGCTCACCCGCAGGTCCTCGAAGGCGTTGGAGACCGAGCCGCTCGCGGTATTGGCCTCCACCTCCGCGTCCGCCGGATGCGGCAGCCGGATGGCGATCTCGCCGGAGACGCTCGTCAGGCTGACGTCGGTCGGGCGGCCGGCCGGGTCGAGGTCGACGATCATCGAGCCGCTCACCGACTCCGCCTTGACGGAGGAGCCCGCGCCCTCGACCACGGTCAGATCGCCGGAGACGGAGTTGAAACGGAGGTCGCCGCTGAGGGCCTGCGCCTCCACGTTGCCCGAGACCGTGTCCGCGCGGACCGGGCCGGTGAGCCGTACCAGCGTGGTGTCGCCGGTGACTCCCTTGACCTCCGCGCGCCCGTCGAGCCCGGAGACCACGGCCGCCGCGCCGACCACGCCGACCTCGACGCGCGTGTCCGCCGGAACGGCCAGGGAGACCACGGCGGAGCGCCGCCACCCCTTCCGGTCGAGCCACTTGAGGAAGCCCTTCCAGGGCAGATCCTCGTAGGCGACCGTGAGGGTGCCGTCCCGCTGGGTCACTGTCAGGGGAGGTCCCTCGATCCGGGAGACCTCCAGGCGGGCGGAACCTTCCTCGGTGCCCACCACGTTCACCGTTCCGTTGACGACGCGCACGTGCAGCTCTCGCACGGGCTCGTCGAACGTGAGCTTCCGCGGCTCTGCGACGGACCACTCGGACATGTTCCGGACCTCCCCGTCCTGACGCGCCATATCGCGTCTTTCGTTATTCACGATATATCGCGGTCGAGGAAAGTCAAGGCACCCGTTCGGGGGATATAGACCCCTAGGGGACGCCGTCGGGGCGCCCTCTGGAGGCCCTCGGGGCGCTCCGGGAAGGGTGGTGAAATGCCTCCGAAGTGACCGGACGGGACAAATCGCCCTAGCGTGTGAGCATGTCGACGGAAGCCTCCCGCAACGTTCCCGGCTCCGCGCCGGCCCCCGGAGCCCTGCTGCTCTGCCGTGCGGAACCCGAGTCCGTCGCCCCCGTCGCCGGGCTGCTGCGCGAGCGGATGCTGCTGACCGGTGCCGGCGAGGACTGGAGCGTCCTGGTCCCCGAGGGCGCGCCCTGGTCGGCCGACGGCGAGCCGGTCGACCGCGTCCTCACCGGCTGGGCCACCGCCCTGGCCGTGGGCGCCCCCTGGCCCGTACTCGCCCTGTGGTGGGACGCCGACCGCGCCGGCTACACGCTCGCGTCCGGCTTCCGTCGCCCGGTCGGCTACGTCTGGCTCGCGAACGGCACCCCGGCCGGTGAGGACGAGGCGATGCGCACCTTCGCCGCCCGCCTGGGCCTGGACCCGGTCCTGGACGTCCAGTCCCTCGACGAACTCACCAAGCCCGATCCGGCGGCCGATGCCCGTGCGCGCCTGCGCGGCCTCCTGGCGGTCCTCACGCGCGCGGGGGTCGCACTCCCCGCCGGCCTCACTGTCGGCGACCCCGCCGACCGCCTCCACGAGGCCGCCAGCATCCGCCCGGACGCCCGTCCCGTCGAGCGGCCGGGCCCGCGCGAGACGGCCCGCACCGAGCTCGGAGCGATCGACACCGGTCCGCTCATCCCCTGGCTGCCCCATTCGGGCACCCCGCAGGCCCGCGCCCTGGCCCTCGCCGAGGTGGCCGTCGGACTCCCGCTCACGGCCTGGGGCGTACGGCGGCGCAGCGGCGGCTGGATCGCGGCGGGGGCGCTGCTGCTGGTGCACGGGGCGCTGGGGCTGGCGTACGACGTGGTGCTGCCGCGGGACTGAGGCGGGGGAGCCACCGCAGAGGCGCGGAAGCGGCAGCCGTTGAAACGCGGAGGCGCCCCCGAGAGGCGCCTTCGGGACGGACCTCTACTCGTCGTCCTCGTCGTCGTCCAACCGGGCCAGCCAGGTCGCCAGCCGCTCCACCGGGACCTCGAAGTCCGGGTTCAGGTCGACGAACGTCCGCAGCTGCTCGGCGAGCCACTCGAAGGTGACTTCCTCCTCGCCGCGCCGCTTCTCCAGCTCCTCGATGCCGCGGTCGGTGAAGTACATGGATCGTGCTCCGTGGGTTCGTCGAAGGGGTTGGCACGCTCCCGCGCGGGAAGAACCCTCTTCCTTGTGGGAGGGAGAAGTGCGGTCTTCCGACAGGGAGGCCCGTGAGGAACAAGGATAGGCGCAGGAAGTACCACGGGGACTCGGGGGAACGGGGAACGCGATGGCGCGGGAAGCGACGCGGGTGGCGCGGATAGCGCTGCCGGACGGGACGCCGGTGTGGGCCCGGATATCGGGGGCCGAGGAGCTGGACGTACCGCCGGGGGAACTGTCGTACACGGACACCGGATTCGCCGACCGGGTGGAGGCGAGCGTCGAGAGTCTGCACTCGCTGGTGACCGGGGTGGCGCGGTCGCTGGCCGGGCCGGTGCGGGCGGTCCGGCCCGACGAGGTGAGCGTCGAGTTCGGGATCGAACTGACCGCCAAGGCGGGGAAGGTGGTGGGCCTGCTCGCGGACGGCGAGGCCAAGGCCGCGATCACGGTCACGCTCACCTGGAACGGGGCGGGAGACGCACCGCCGGGCGCGGACGCGGGTGACGACGGGTCGGTGCCCGGGGCGACGAGCACGTCACGTACGGGCGCGTCCACCGGCGCGTCGGTGCACGGGGGCGCCGACGGCGCCGCCACCGGGAGCGGAGCATGACGGACTGGCACGCCCGGGGCGCGTCCCACGGCTCCGATGCCGCCCGTCGTGCGCTGCGCCGACTCGTCATGACGGCGACCGTGCGCATTCATCGCACAGGTGTCGGGTATGCCCTGGACGAACCCGGGTCGTTCCTCGGGAGCGGCTTCTTCGTCGCCCCGAACTGGGTTCTGACCTGCGCACACGTGGCTTGCGACGGGGAAGGGGGCGAAGTGGCGGTCGTCCATGAAACCGCGCCCGGCCGCAGCACGTCCACCGTCCTGGGCCAGGTGGTGGCCACGCTGCCGAGCCGCGCCGAGCAGGCCGCGGTGCCGGGCCGGTGGCCGGCCCCGGACCTCGCGCTCGTGCAACTGAGCGAACCCGTCGACCACGAGTGCGCGTACGTCACCGAACGCCCGCCCGCCTACTACGGCGAGGGCCAGGTGCTCTATGCGGGCTGGACCGTGATGGACGGTCAACTGCGTTTCCTGTACGGGCCCTTGGCGGTGCAGGGCACCATCGGCGGCTGGTCCTCGGACGTGCAGATACGCCTGGGCGACAACGACCTGCCGTTCGGGGTGTCGGGCGGTCCCGTGATCGACCCGGTGCGCGGCGAGGTCATCGGCGTACTGAAGTCGCGTTCGGACCACCGGCCGGGCGGCACGTCCACCGGGATCGAGCAGCTGCGCACGCTGCAGGTGCCGGCGACCGCGCCCCGGTCCGAGCACGACGACCCGTACCAGGCGATCTTCCACGCCCACGACCGCTACCACCGTGACCGGCAGCGGCAGCCCGGCTCCCGGCAGCACACCTGGGCGGACGTGCAGAGCCAGCTCGGCTCCCGGCCCGGCCGCACGTTCGGACCGGACGAGCGGACCGAGTTGCTCGGCCGGCTGGCCGATCTGCCGCCCCCGGTCAGCACCCGCGGCCTGCTCGACATCCTCGAATCCCTGCCGGACTTCCAGGACCCCAGCCCGCTGCCCGCCCCGCGTGCCTGGCGGGACGGTCTGGGCGCGCTGTACGAGAGCGCGCGCGACGACGGCGCTCTTGAACTGGTCCTCGACTACGCGATGTTGGCCCTGTCCGCCGAACGCCCCTTCGTGACCCCTCGTACCGCGGACGCCGAGGAGGCGCTGTGGGAGTGGGTGCGCCATGCCGCGCAACGGCTCGGCGCCCCCTACCGCGAGAGCCTCGCCCGGCAGCGGACCGAGCGGCTGCGGCTGCGCAGGCCGCCCGAGCCGGCAGCGGCCGCGGAAGGGGAGGAGGCGCCCGACACGATCACCGGCGCCTTCGGCCCCGGATCCGCCGGCGTGCCACGGACGCGGGCCCGCGACGCGGAGACGCAGCGGTTCGCGCTGCTCGAAGTGGCCCGCCGGGCCTGGGAACCGGACCGCTACGACTGGTCGGTCGCCGTCGCCTCGCCGGGCGGTGAGGCGACGCGTCTGCACCAGGCGGAGCGCGTGTCGCTGGCCGAACTGCCCGCACAGCTCGCCGGTCCCCTCGCCGAGGCCTTCCGGCGCTGCGACGAACCGGGCTGGCCGGCCGTCCTTCAGGTGGCACTGCCCCACGTCCTGCTGGGACTTGAGGTGGACACCTGGCAACCGTGGCCCGAGGAGCCGCAGTTGGGGCAGTCGCGTCCGGTGGTCGTGCGCTGCGCCGACCGCGACCAGCTGCCCGAGGACGGCGAGTTCGATCTCTTCGACGCGGAGCGGGTCGACATCGACGAGGAACGCAGGGCCCGTTGGCGCTGGCTGCACGCGCATCGCGCCAAGGCCGAGGTCATCGACTGCGACGACGGGTTCCGCAAGCCGGTCCCGACCGTGGAGCAGCTGCGCGGCCGTTCCCACGGCACCGTCCCGGTCCTGTGCCGGTACGGCGATCACCGCTACGACGACGACGCGGCCGCGCTCACCCGGATCGTGCTCGGCGGCTACGGCGTGGCGCTGTGGCGCCGCAGGAAAGGTCAACTCGACTCCGTGTGCGGGGAGTTCCACCGCGGCACGATCGACGAGATCGCCGAACCGCCCAGCGCGGCCCGCCTTCCGCGCGCCGTGCACGAGCTTCGGGTACGGCTGCGGGCGGCCCGCCTTGAGGCGTACTGGGCCGACGGAGTGGCTCTCCTGTACGACGATCCCCACCACCCTCTTCCCGGGACCGGCGATCTTCTGGAGGCTCCTTGACGCAGTCCCGAAAGAACCTGGCCACTGTGGCAATTGGCCCCTTATCAGGTCACCCGAGGATCGATACGGTGAAGCACATTCGGACGGCTGCCGTAGGGGACGAGTGACGAGGACCGGATCATGACCGAATCCAGTGAGTGGCTCATCTACCGAGGCGCCGGCGAACCCCACGACGGAGTCGGACGGCTGCCCGCCCCGCCGCCGTGGCGGGACTTCTCCAGCCGGGACGCGGGCTCGGGCGGCGGGTCCGAGGACCGTCGGCTCGGTGCCCACCGGCATCTGGCGGAGCTGCACCGCCCGGGCGCCGAGGAGCTGGAGATGATCAACGCGGCGCTCTATCTCCGGCGTCCGCTGCTCGTCACGGGAAGTCCGGGGGCCGGCAAGAGCACCCTGGCCCACTCGGTCGCCTACGAACTGGGCCTGGGCAATGTGCTGCGCTGGTCCATCGTGAGCCGGTCCACCCTCCAGGACGGCCTCTACCACTACGACGCGATCGCGCGGCTCCAGGACGCGCAGATCGCCGCGCAGGGCGGGTTCGGCGCGGCGGCCGGGTCGCCGGGCGCGGTCGAGGGCATCGGCAGCTACATCCGGCTCGGCCCCCTCGGCACCGCGCTGCTGCCCTCCGACGCCCCGCGCGTGCTGCTGATCGACGAGCTCGACAAGAGCGACATCGACCTGCCCAACGACCTGCTCAACGTGCTGGAGGAGGGCGAGTTCGCGATCCCCGAACTGGAGCGCATCGCGGACCGGTTGCCGGACGGCGAGGCGACGGTGCTCACGGCCGACGGCGTCAAGGTGCGGGTGCGCGACGGCCGGGTGCGCTGCCGCGCCTTCCCCTTCGTGGTCCTCACCAGCAACGGGGAACGCGACTTCCCCGCCCCGCTCATGCGCCGCTGCATCCACCTCGAACTCGGGCGCCCGGACCACAACCGGCTCGCCACCTTCGTACGCGCCCATCTCGGTGTGGAGGCGGCGCGGGCCGGGGAGGATCTGATCACGCGGTTCCTGGAACGCTCGCGCAACGAACTGCTGGCCGCGGACCAGTTGTTGAACGCGATCTATCTGACCGATGTGGCCGCGCCGACCAGTCGCGACCGCCTCGCCGAGCAGCTCGTCCAGCGACTCGACCGCCCGAGGTGAGGCGCTGATGCCCGACGCGGCGGCGCGTCACGGTCCCCTCCCGCCCGGTCACGGCGACGAATCCGCGGCGGGGCGCGCACCCGTGCCCGAGGGCGACCTCATCGCCGAACTGATCGTCCGGCTGCGGGAGATCAGCCTCGACCCCGATGCCGAGCAGCTGTGCGACGCGCTCTGGCTGGCCCGCTGGGCCCGGCCGACGGCCGACGACGAGTCGTCGGATCCCGGCGCCGACACGCGGTCCGTGCGGCTGGTCGGCCCGCCGCCGGACCGGACCCCGCCACCGCCGCCCGAGGAGCGGCGGTCCACCCGGCCGCGGCCGTACTCCGCGACGGCCGACCGGCGGGTGGCCCTGTATCCGGTGCCGCAGGACGGCGCGCCGCGGACGGGGGACGGCGCTCGCGCCTCGGTGCTGTCGGTGGGGGTGCCCGCCGCCCCCGCGCTGCCCGCCCCGCTCGAACTCCAGCGCGCGCTAAGGCCGTTGCAGGGCTACCGCAGCCCCGCACCGCCGCTGCGGCAGGAGCTCGACGAGGTGGCGACCGCGGACCTGAGCGCCCGGGCCGGCGGTCTCATCCTGCCCGTCCACCGGGCCGTGACCCGACGGGACGCGCGCTTGCAACTGGTCCTCGACGCCTCCTCGTCCATGCGGGTCTGGGACCGGCTCTTCGCCGAACTGGAGCAGGTCTTCGGCCAGTTGGGGGCGTTCTCCGATATCCAGGTCAGCTATCTCCACCAGGGCCCGGACGGCGGCCCCGCCGTCAACCGCAACCCCGACGCGTACGCGGCTCCACTGCACTCTCCCGACCGGCTCAGCGATCCGACCGGACGCCGGATCGTGCTGCTGGTCAGCGACTGCGCGGGCCCGCTGTGGCACAGCGGACAGGCGCACCGGCTGCTGCACCAACTGGCCAGGCAGGGGCCGGTCGCCGTGCTCCAGCCGCTGCCGCAGCGCCTGTGGAACCGCTCCCGACTGCCGGTCACCATCGGTGAGTTGACGCGTGGCGAGACGCTGGGCGGAGCGTCCGTCCTGCGGGTGCGCACACCCTCCGGCGGGGTCCCGCCCGAGGCACGCAGGGGCGCGCTGCCCGTGCCGGTGCTGCAGCCCGAGCCGGTCGCCCTCGGCGCCTGGGCGCGCCTGCTGTCCGGGGCCGGTGCCGGACCGGTGCCGGGTGCGGTGGGCTGGGTGCGCGCGGACCAGCCGCCCACGCCGACGACCGGCTCGGGCCCCGACCGCACGCCGATGGAACGGGTCAGCAGGTTCAGCTCCAGCGCCTCCCCGGCCGCGGGCCGCCTCGCCGTCTATCTGGCGGCGGCCCCGCTCTGCCTGCCCGTGATGCAGCTGGTGCAGCGGACCATGCTGCCCGACTCCGGTCCTTCCGAACTCGCCGAGTTCCTGGTCGGCGGCCTGGTCACCCGGGTTCAGGAGGGGTACGAGACGGACGGCGTCCCCTGGTACGAGATCGAGCCGGACGTCCGCGACGCGCTGCTGTCGAGGCTCGGCCGCGACGAGGCCATGCTCGTGCTCAAGCACAGCTCGGAGTACATCGAGCAGCGCTTCGGAAAGGGCGGCCCCAACTTCCCCGCTCTCGCCCTGGCGCAGCTGGGAGACGGGGGTTCGGGCCGGCCGTACGCGGCGCCCGGCGGCTACAGCGGCGAGAACGGCGGCAACGGCGACGCCACCCTGGTCCCGCAGCCGTTCGCGGAGGTCGCGGCCCGAGTGCTGAAGCGCTTCATGCCGCTGCCGGAACAGTTCGAGACGTACGGCAGCCGGTCCGACCCCGGTCCGGCCGAGGACCGGCCGAGCCATCCCGCGGTCGGCCGGGCCCGCGAGCTGCTCGCCCGGTTCGACGCCGAAGGCATGATCCAGGACGTCATCGACGCCGTACAACTGCTGCGCGGCGCCACCGAGCGCGAGCGGTCCGCGGCGGCCGATCCCGAACTGTGGGCCGAATACGCCCACTCCACGCTGCGCCTGTGGCAGGTGCAGGGCGGCGACGAGCTGTTGCAGGAGGCGGAGTCGGCCGCGGAGCGCGCCGTCGCCCATCCGCACGCGCTGCACGAACGGGCCGTACTGGCACGGGTGTTGCACGCCGCGGCCACCGACCGCCGTCGGCGCGGCGACCACGTGGGCGCGCTCGACCTGCTGCGGCGCGCGGACCGGGAGTACGCGGTCGCCTGCGCGGCGCCCGACCTGGAGCGCGCGGAGGCCCTCAAGCTCACCCTGGAACGGGTGGGCGCACTGGAGGCCCAGTGGCGGCTGGGCGACGACACCGCACTGCTGCAGGGCGCCGTGGGCATGCTGGAGGCGTTCGCCGACGTCTGGCCCGACCGCCGCAGCCGCCCGCCCGAACTCCCGCTGGCCCACGGGCGCGTCCTGCTGCGGCTGTCGGGCGCCACGGCCGACCCGGTCCAGGCCCGGCTCTACGCCGAGCAGAGCGCGCAGTCGCTGCGTGACGCCCTGGAGACCGGCGCGGAGGCACGGACCGCCGAGGCGGTACGCGCCCGGGTGCGGGTCCTGCTCGATCTGGTGGACGCGCTGCTCGGCTCCGGGGGCCCGCTGGAGGACGCCCGGGCCCGGGTCGACGAGGCGCTGCTGATCGTCCGTGAACAGAGCCAGCGCGCCCAGCTGTTGCTGCGCACCGGGCGCATCGCGGTCGCACGGCACGCCGAGTCGGGCGACCCGGCCGACCTGCAACGGGCCGCGGACAGCTTCGAACAGGCCGCCCAGCGCGTGCCGCGGGACGCGCCCGCCCACGCGGACGTGCTCGCCGAGTGGGGCGAAGTCCTGCTGCGCACCGCCGAGTCGGAGACGGGGACGCGGTCCCGGGAGGCGCTGTCGCGAGCCATCCGGGTGCTGCGGGACTGCCGGATGGAGACGCCGGCCGGCAGCCGCGGTCTCGCCCGCCGGCTGCTCCTGCTCGGCCGGGCCCTGATGCTCCGCTACCGGGCCCGCGGCGACCGGGTCGACCTGCGGGAGGCCGAGCACCTCCTCGGCCTCGCGGCGGCGGACGCGGACGACCCGCTGCTGGCCGCGCGCTGCCGACTGGAGCTCGGCCAGGTCCAGTTCGAGGCGTACCGGAGTCTGCGCCGCCCGACGCGCCTCGACCTCGCGGTCGACGCGTTCCGGGCCGCCGCGGAGTCGGCCGGTCAGGCCGAGGAGGCGGCCCAGACGGACCGCCGGCGCCAGGAGGCCGTCGAACTGGGTGCGCAGGCGCACCACTGGCGGGGTATGTCCTACGAGGCGGCGGCCCGGCCACGGGCGGCCCGGGAGGCCTATCGGGCGGCCCGCGCGCAGTGGTCGCGGCTGCCGGACGACAGTCTGGGCACCGGCGAGCCGACGGCCCGGCAGACGGAACTGCGGCTGAGCGAGCTGGAGTGAGCCGGTCGGGGTGCCGCATCAGCCGCATCAGGGGTGGAGAGGGGCCGGAATGAGCGCAGGGGACGAGTCGGCGGCGCGGGACACGGTCGCTGGCGGCGAGGAGCCGCTGCCGGATCTGCTCGGGCTGGATCTGGCGGAGCTGGGCACCGTCGAGCATCCGGTGCTGCGCGAGGTGCTGGCCGAGCTGCGGGAGCGGGCGGGGCGGCCGAGCGAGATGCTGTGGGGGTTCAACAGCTCCATGTGAGCGACGAGTCACCAAGACGGGCCAACAACGGTCATGGTGTGCTCTATTGGTGGCCATTCCGGTCGCATTCAAAGTTGAATCGGTCAAATTCGGTCGCCCTGAGTTTGCGGCTGCCGTCCGGCCGGGGAAACGGCCCCATGCGTGGTCGAGGCCGCGACACGGTCGCGTCGCAGCAGCACGGGCGGTACGGCATGGGGGTGCTGGAGTGTCTGGAGCGACGCCGGGCCCCTTCCCTTTCCGGCAGTTCATCGTCAAGGTCCAGGGGCGCTGCAACCTCGCCTGCACCTACTGCTACCTCTACGAGGGCCCCGACCAGAGCTGGCGCACCCGCCCCGCCGCCGTCCCGGCCCGGGTCCTGGACCGCACCGCCGCACGCATCGCCGACCACGCCCGAACCCATCGCCTCACCGACCTCTCCCTGGTCCTGCACGGCGGCGAACCGCTGCTCTCCGGCGCGGCCCCCCTGGCCCGCTTCACCGCCCTGGTCCGCGACCGCGTCCCCGGCCACTGCACGGTCCACGCCACCGTCCAGACCAACGCGACCCTGCTCACCGAGGACAACCTCGGCGAACTGGCCCGCGCCGACATCCGCGTCGGCGTCAGCCTCGACGGCGGCACGGCCGCGCACAACGCGCGTCGCGTCGACCACGCGGGCCGGCCCTCCTGGCCCGCCGCCTCACGCGGGGCACGGCTGCTCGCCGACCGCTTCCCGCGGTCGTACGCCGGAATCCTCACCGTCGTCGACCCCACGCTGGATCCGGTGCGGACGTACGAATCCCTGCTCGCCCTGCGCCCGCCCGCCCTGGATCTCCTGCTCCCGCACGGCAACTGGTCCGTGCCGCCGCCGCACATGAAGGACGCGCGGTACGGCGACTGGCTGTGCGCCGTCTTCGACCGGTGGTGGGCGGCAGGGCGGCGGGAGGTGCGGGTAAGGCTCTTCGAGGAGACCCTCGCCCTGCTGCTGGGGCTGCCCGCGGCCACCGAGTCGCTGGGGCTGCAGCCCTTCGACGCGGTCGTCGTGGAGACGGACGGGTCGATCGAGCAGGTCGACTCCCTGAAGTCGGCCTACCCCGGTGCCGCGCGCACCGGCCTCGACGTGTTCCGGCACGACTTCGACCAGGCCCTGCGGCACCCGGGGGTCGTCGCCCGGCAGGCGGGGCCGGCGGCGCTCGCCGACCAGTGCAGGGCCTGCCCCCTCCTGACGGTCTGCGGAGGTGGCCACTACGCCCACCGCTATCGGTCCGGGCACGGCTACCGCAATCCGTCTGTTTACTGCTCTGATCTGCAACGATTCATCCGTCATGTGGCCGCGAGGCTAGCCGAGGACGCGTCGGGCGCGCGCTCGGCCACCGCACCGGCCGCCGGCGAAGGGGGCACTCCATGATGTTCCCGGCAGTCACGGAACCGGCCCTCGCCGAACTCGGCCGCGCCGAGGCGAGCGCCGACACCCTCGCCCTGCTGGTGCGCGACCAGGACACGCGGCGGTTGTTGATGCTGCGGGCAGTGCTCGACGCCACCGCGGAGGCCGACCCGGCGACCTGCTCGTACAGGCAGAAGGCCCGCCTGCGCGCGGACTGGGCGATGCTGACGGCGGCGGACGGACTCCAACTCGACGGCCGCGTAAGGGAGTCGGACGGGACCGCTGTCATGCCGCTGGCTCTCTCGCCCGCTCGGGCGCGCCTCATGTACCCCCTGACCGGACCGTGGGCCCGCCACTGCCTCCGGGTCCTGACCGCCGACGCCGGCTCACCGGGGGAGGACCGGCCGGCTCAACTCGGCCGCGCACTGGCCCACTTCAGCGCCCTCGCCGCGGCCGCCGCCGCCCGGGCCGGACTCTCCTTCTCGGCAACGCTGACGGCCTGCGACGGAACCCTCACCCTGCCCTCACTCGGAGCCCTGCGCACCGCGTCCTCCGGCGACACGGAGGTCGAAGTCCGGCACCGAGCAGGAACCCTGACGTTTCGTCAGCGCGATGCTCCAGACGTCACCGTGCACCTGGAGAGCGGCACCGGAGCCTGGTCCGGTTCGCTCGCCTGGCAGTCCGCGTACGCGCTGCCCGGGCTGCTGCCCGACTCCGCGCCGATGCCGCTGGACGACCTGGACCCGTACCGCACCGTCCGCGAGTCCCGGCACCGCGCGCTGAGCGGGCCGACGACGCTCGACGACGCGGAGCGCAAACGGTGGCTCCAGGTGTGGTCCGGCACCGCAGCGGCCCTGCGGCAGGGCGGCGCGCACCGGGTGACGGCGGCGACGGCCCTGTTGCGCTGCCTGGTGCCGCTGGCGCCACCACCGGGCGTGGGCGCCCGCGGCAGTTGCAGCGCCACCCGGCGCGAGGCGTTCGGTGCCCTGCTGAGCACCACACCACCCGACCCGGTGACCTTCGCCGCGACCCTCGTGCACGAGATGCACCACGCGCAACTGGCGGCACTGAGCGAGATGGTGACGCTCCATCAAGCCTCTCCGGAGGAGCGCTATTTCGCGCCCTGGCGGCCGGACGCACGGCCCTACGACGGCCTTCTCCAGGGTGCCTATTCACATCTGGCCATCGCCGACTACTACCACCGCAGGGCGCTCGCCGACGGTACGGCCGACCGTCCCTCGGCCTGGGCGCTGCATGCCCGTTACCGCGCCCAGGTCGGGGCGGTCCTGCCCGCGCTCGTCGGTTCGCCCGATCTCACCGTCCCCGGGCGGCGGTTCGTCGACGAGATGGTCGCCGCCCACGAACGCATGGGCGCGGATCCGGCGCCCCGGGGCCATACCGTCCGCGCCCAGGCCTATGTGCGGGCCGCCCGCACCCTGTGGACGCAGCGTCATGCCCCCTCGTGTCCACGGCCGAACGAGTGAGGGTCCCCACGTGACTCAGGATTCCGGCCCACGGCTCCCGTCCGGTGCGCGAAGATCGTCGCGCCCGTGCGCCCGTTCCCCTGTTCCGGGGCTCTTACGAGCGGAGCGCGCAGGTTCTAGGATTTCGTGGGACAAAGCGCTGGAGGCGGCTGCATGGCTGGAGCCCGTACATCGGTCAGGTCAACCGAGAGGGGGGCCGCCAAACAGACGGTCACCATCCACTTCGCCGGTTTCAACCGGGCCTGGGCGGCCTGGATCGGGGACCGGCTGGAGCGGCACGGGCTGCGCGTGACGTATCTGCGCTGGGACTCCCCGGCGGAGGTCCCGCTGGTGGATCTGCTGCGCGACCTCAAACTGGCGGACGGCCGCATCCTCATCGTCGTCAGCGAGTGGTACTTCCAACTCGGCCCGCGCTCGCACGAGGAGTGGAACGCGGCGCTGCGCGAGGTCGTGGCGCCGGACCCGTCACGGTTCGCCGCCGTGTCCGTGACCACGGCGCCGGTCCCCTCGGCCACCGCGGTGCTCGCACCGACGGACCTGGCCAACATGGGTGCGGACGAGGCCGAGCGGCGGTTGCTGGACCGGTTGGATCTGCCCTACGAGCCGCTGGCGGACGCCGGCCAGGGCGGCCGCAAAGGGCCGCGTTACCCGGCGGCGATGCCGGAGGTCTGGGGCGGGGTGCCGCGGCGCAACACCCGCTTCACCGGCCGCGAGTCGTTGCTCAACGACGCCTATCACCTGTTGCAGGGTGCCGAGCCGGGCGCCGGTGTGGTGACGCTGTTCGGCATGTCGGGCGTGGGCAAGACCCAACTGGCGGCCGAATACGTGTACCGGTTCGGCTCCGAGTACGACGTGGTCTGGTGGGTCAACGCCGAGAAACGGGTGATGTACCGGCGGTTGCTGGCCGAGCTCGCCCCGAAGCTCAAGTTGCAGACCGGCCAGGAGTACGGCGAGCGGCTCCGTGCGGTACGCGACTCGCTGCGGCGCGGGGAACCGTACGGGCGTTGGCTGTTGATCCTGGACGGTGCCGACGAGCCCGACCAGATCTGGGACTTGGTGCCCACCGGGCCAGGGCACGTCCTCGTCACCTCCCGCAACCCCGAATGGGGCGAACACAACAGCAAGTTGCTGGAGGTACCGGTCTACGCCCGCTACGAGTCGGTGGCGTTCATCCGCCGCCGCGCGCCCAGGCTCTCGGACGGGGAGGCCGACCAACTGGCGGACGCGCTGGAGGACTTGCCCCTGCTGCTGGACCAGACGGCGGGCTGGTTGAACGACTCGGACCTCTCGGTGCAGGAGTACATCGCCCTGCTGGAGGGCGGAATCGACGGCGATGTGGTGAAGGTGTCCGCGGACTTCCCCGTGGCCTTCCAGACCGCCTGGTCGATACTGCTGAACAAACTCCGCGACACCGTGCCGGAATCCGTCGACCTGCTGCGTCTGTGCACCTACTTCGCGCCCGGGTTCATCCCCGTCCGCCTGCTGAAGGAGATGCCGGCCGACGAACTGCCCGAACAGATCGCCGGACTGGTCAACGACCCGCTGCTGTGGAACCGGGCGATCAACCAGCTGCGCCAGTACTCCGTCGTCCGGCTGGAGTCCCACGAGTCCGCCGTCGACGAGACGGCCTCCCCCGGCGAGTCGCTCTACCTGCACCGCATGGTCCACCAGATCGTCCACAAGGACATGCCCGAGGCGGACCGCCAGGAGTTCATCGACGTCGTACGCCAGGCACTCGCCGCCGCCGACCCGCGCCGGCCCACCGACCCCGACCTGTGGCCCGCCTACGCGGAGATCGTGCCCCACCTGAAGTACGCCGACGTCCTGCAGACCAAGGACGGCAACGTCCAGCGCCTGGTCTTCAACTGCCTGCGCTACATGTACTTCTCCGGCGAGTACCAGGCGGGCATCAAGCTCGGCGAGCGCGCCATGGAGGCATGGCGCGCCCTGCTCGGGGACACCCACCCGCGCATCTGGGAACTGACGTACCACTACACCAACCTGCTGCGTGCCGCGGGCGACTACACCCGCACCGAGGCCCTCAGCCGCGCCGCCGTCGAGCACCTGAAGGAGAAGCGCGGACCCCAGGACCTGGAGCATCTGCGCGCGGCGGCCGGACTCGCGGCCGACCTGCGCGGCCTCGCCCGCTACGACGAGGCGCTGGAGCTGTCCCAGTGGATCCTGGTGGCCTACCGCGAACTGCTCGGCGAACAGGACTCGCGCACCCTCAACGCGCAGAACAACATGGCCGTGTCCCTGCGCCTGCTCGGCAGCTACGAACACGCCCTGGAGGTCGACCGCAAGACCCTGGAGGCCCGGCGCAACCTGCTGCGGACCGGCACCCGGCATCCGTGGACCCTCGACTCCGAGATCTCCTACGCCATCGACCTGCGGCTGCTCGGCAACTACACCCAGGCCGAGTCGATCCAGCGCAAGAACCTGGCCGACAATCAGCGCGTGATGGGTGAGGACAACCCGCAGACGCTCAGGGCCGAGTACAACCTGGCGCTGTGCCAGTACCGCAAGGGCAACCGCGAGGAGGCGGGAGTGCTCTTCGGCAGTGTGCTGGAGCGCGGCGAGCGGGTGCTGGGCGAGACGAACCCCGTGACGCTGATCTTCGCCTCCGGCCAGAGCTGCTTCGCCCGTGAGCACGGCGACATCGACGAGGCCCGCACGCTCATCGAGGCCATCGTCGCCCGCTACGAGCTGATGCTCACCGAGGGACACCCGTTCATCGCCGGAGCCCGCGCCAACCAGGCGCTGATCCTGCGCAACGTCGGCGAACGGGAGCACGCCCACCACCTCATCGAGCAGGCCCTGGCCGAACTGACCGCGGCGGTGGGGGAGAACCACCCCTGGACACTGGGCTGCGCCCTCAACGCCTCCGCGCTGCGCAACCTCGTCGGCGACACCGAAGGCGCGGCCGCGCTCAGCGGGGCCACGGTGGCGCGCGGCACGGAGTCGCTCGGCCGCACCCACCCCCTCACCCTGTCGGCCCGGATCGCCCAGGCGGCCGACCTGCGGGGCCTGCGGGAGCGCCGGCAGGCGGAGAAGACCGAACAGGAGGCCCTGACGGACCTGGAGGCCACCCTCGGCGACCGACACCCGCACACGGTGTCGGCCCGCGCCCGCAACAGGCCGTTCTGGGACTTCGAGCCGCAGACCACATAAGCGGCGCCGGACCCCTTCAACTCTGTCCACGACAAAGGGCCCGCCCCCGGATCACTCCGGGAACGGGCCCTTCTGTCAAACGTGTTGAGGCCTGTTCAGAAGCTCACGCCTCCGACATCACGCCTCGAACACCTCACGCACCAACTGCTCCTGCTCCGACTGATGCCGCTTCGCCGACCCCACCGCCGGCGACGACCCGTGCGGACGGGAGATCCGCCGCAGCCGCTCACCGTGCGGAACATCCGCGCCGACCGCCAGGTCCAGGTGGTCGATCAGGTTGAGGGCGATGAACGGCCAGGCGCCCTGGTTCGCCGGCTCCTCCTGGGCCCACAGGTACTTCTCGACGTTCGGGTACTTGTTGACCTCCGCCTGGAGCTCCGCACCCGGCAGCGGGTACAGGCGCTCGACGCGGATGATCGCCACGTCCGTGATGCCGCGCTTGGTGCGCTCGGCCTCCAGGTCGTAGTACAGCTTGCCCGCGACGAAGACGACCTTGCGGACCGCGGCCGGGTCCACCGTCGAGTCGCCGATGACCGGGCGGAACTGACCCGACGTGAACTCCTCCGTCTTCGACGCGGCGGCCTTGAGGCGCAGCATCGACTTCGGCGTGAAGACCACCAGCGGCTTGTGGTGCGGGTTGTGCACCTGCCAGCGGAGAAGGTGGAAGTAGTTCGACGGGAGGGTGGGCATGGCCACCGTCATGTTGTTCTGGGCGCACAGCTGGAGGAAGCGTTCCACGCGCGCGGACGAGTGGTCCGGGCCCTGGCCCTCGTAGCCGTGGGGGAGGAGCAGGGTCACACCGCTCGTCTGGCCCCACTTCTGTTCCGCCGCCGAGATGTACTCGTCCACCACCGTCTGCGCGCCGTTGACGAAGTCGCCGAACTGCGCCTCCCACATCACGAGGGCGTCGGGGCGGGCCAGCGAGTAGCCGTACTCGAAGCCCATGACCGCGTACTCGGAGAGGAGGGAGTTGTAGACGTTGTAGCGGGCCTGCTCCTCCGCGAGGTACTGGAGCGGGGTGTACTCCGCACCCGTCTCACGGTCGATCAGGACCGCGTGCCGCTGGCCGAAGGTGCCGCGCTGCGAGTCCTGGCCGGAGAGGCGGACCGGGGTGCCCTCCAGGAGCAGCGAGCCGACGGCCAGCGTCTCGCCCATGCCCCAGTCGATCGTCCCGTCCTCGACCATCGCCGCCCGGCGCTGCAGCTGCGGCAGCAGACGCGGGTGTACGTGGAAGTAGTCCGGGATGTTGACCTGGGACTCGGCGATCCGCTTGACGGTCTCCGCGGAGATCGCGGTGTTCACGGCGACCGGGAACTCCGCCTGCGGGTCCGAGACCGGGCCCGCGCTCGGCTGGGCGGTGACGGCCTCGCGGACCTCCGTGAAGACCTTCTCCAGCTGGCCCTGGTAGTCCTGGAGAGCCTGCTCGGCTTCCTCAAGGGTGATGTCGCCCCGGCCGATCAGCGACTCGGTGTACAGCTTGCGCACTGAGCGCTTCTTGTCGATCAGGTCGTACATCAGGGGCTGGGTGAAGGCCGGGTTGTCCGACTCGTTGTGACCGCGGCGGCGGTAGCAGATGAGGTCGATCACCACGTCCTTGTTGAACGCCTGACGGAACTCGAAGGCCAGGCGGGCCACGCGGACCACGGCCTCCGGGTCGTCGCCGTTCACGTGGAAGATCGGGGCCTCGATCATCCTCGCCACGTCCGTCGCGTACATCGACGAGCGCGAGGACTCGGGGGCCGCCGTGAAGCCGACCTGGTTGTTGATGACGATGTGGACCGTGCCGCCGGTGCGGTAGCCGCGCAGCTGCGACATGTTCAGTGTCTCGGCCACCACGCCCTGGCCCGCGAAGGCCGCGTCACCGTGCAGGGCGACCGGCAGGACCGTGAAGTCCGTACCGCCCTTGTTGATGATGTCCTGCTGGGCGCGCGCGATGCCCTCGATGATCGGGTCGACCGTCTCCAGGTGGGACGGGTTCGCGGCCAGCGAGACCTTGATCTGCTCGCCGTCCAGGCCCGTGAAGGTGCCGTTGGCGCCCAGGTGGTACTTGACGTCGCCGGAGCCGTGCATCGACTTCGGGTCGAGGTTGCCCTCGAACTCGCGGAAGATCTGCGCGTACGACTTGCCGACGATGTTGGCGAGCACGTTCAGGCGGCCGCGGTGGGCCATGCCGATGACGACCTCGTCCAGGCGGGACTCGGCGGCCGAGTCCAGCACCGCGTCCAGCAGCGGGATGACGGACTCGCCGCCCTCCAGGGAGAAGCGCTTCTGGCCGACGTACTTCGTCTGCAGGAAGGTCTCGAAGGCCTCCGCCGCGTTCAGGCGGCGCAGGATGCGCAGCTGCTCCTCGCGCTCAGGCTTGGTGTGCGAGCGCTCGATGCGGTCCTGGATCCACTTGCGCTGCTTGGGGTCCTGGATGTGCATGAACTCGATGCCGGTGGTGCGGCAGTACGAGTCGCGCAGCACGCCGAGGATGTCGCGCAGCTTCATCAGGGACTTGCCCGCGAAGCCGCCGACCGCGAACTCGCGCTCCAGGTCCCACAGGGTGAGCCCGTGCTCGGTGATGTCCAGGTCGGGGTGCTTGCGCTGGCGGTACTCCAGCGGGTCGGTGTCGGCCATGACGTGGCCGCGGACCCGGTAGGAGTGGATCAGCTCGAAGACGCGGGCGGCCTTGGTGACGTCGTCGTCGTGGCTGGCGTCGATGTCCTTGAGCCAGCGGACCGGCTCGTAGGGGATGCGCAGCGCCTCGAAGATGTCGTCGTAGAAGCCCTGCTCGCCCAGGAGGAGGTTGGCGACGATCCGCAGGAACTCGCCGGAGGCGGCGCCCTGGATGACCCGGTGGTCGTAGGTCGACGTGAGCGTCATGACCTTCGAGATGCCGAGCTTGTTGAGAGTGTCCTGGCTCGTGCCCTGGAACTCCGCGGGGTAGTCCATGGAGCCGACGCCCATGATGACCGACTGACCGGGCATCAGACGCGGCACCGAGTGGACCGTGCCGAGGCCGCCGGGGTTGGTCAGGGAGACCGTCACGCCGGTGAAGTCGTCCATGCCCAGCTTGCCGTCACGGGCACGGCGGACGATGTCCTCGTAGGCCTGCCAGAACTCGAAGAAGTTCAGCGTCTCGGCCTTCTTGATGCCCGCGACGACCAGCTGGCGGTCGCCGTTGGGCTTCACCAGGTCGATGGCGAGGCCGAAGTTGATGTGCTCCGGCTTGACCAGGGTCGGCTTGCCGTCCTTCTCCGCGAAGGAGTAGTTCATCGACGGCATGGCCTTGATGGCCTGCACCATCGCGTACCCGATCAGGTGCGTGAAGGAGATCTTCCCGCCCCGGGCGCGCTTGAGGTGGTTGTTGATGACGATGCGGTTGTCGAAGAGCAGCTTCACCGGGACCGCGCGCACGGACGTGGCCGTGGGCACCTCCAGCGAGGCGTTCATGTTCTTCGCGACGGCGGCGGCGGGGCCGCGCAGCGTCACCAGCTCCGGACCCTCCGCGGACGCGGGCGCGGCCTGGGCGGCCGGCTTGGCCGCGGCGGGCTTCGCCTGAGCCTGTGCGGGAGCCGTGGCCGGCTTCGCGGCCGGGGCCGCGGCAGGCGCAGTGGCTGCGGCCGCGGGCTTCGGGGTCGCGGGGGCCGGCGCGGGAACCGCCGGGGCGGCCGCGGCCGGCGCGCTGGGCGCCGCCGGAGCGGGAGCCGGATTCGTCGGGGTGGTCGCTACGGCCCCCGCGGCCGCAGTGCCCGCCGGAGCCGGGGCGGCAGCGGCGCCCGGCTTGTAGTCGGCGAAGAAGTCCCACCAGGCTCGGTCCACCGAGTTCGGATCCTGGAGGTACTGCTGATAGATCTCGTCGACGAGCCACTCGTTGGGCCCGAACGCAGCCGCGGGATTCTTACCCGCGGCTTGGTCGGACTCGGTCGAGATGGTCGAGTTACTGGGGGACTGTGACGACACGGCGGCAACCGCCCTCTTCCGCTTCACAAGGTGATGGACAGCGGGAATTAAGGCTACGCCCCCATGACCGCGAAGGTCAGGCCGGGCCGGTTCATCGTCGTGTAAGTCACACCGGAAATCGTGTTTCGGGCCGTGAAATGGCGGGAAACAAGCGTGGTTCCGCTCCGGAACGGGGTGGCCGGAACACGCGAACGCAGGCCCTGCGCACCGAACGGGCGGGCCTGTCGCAGATCACACGTGCCCGTCAGCGCGGACGCACCTGGATCTTGAAGTTCCGGATTGGACTTTACGTCAACTTGGTACGGAAGTCTCTCCCGGAAGGGTGACGAGGATCCGGCAGCCCCGCTCGGATTCGGCCACGCCGATCCGGCCGCCGTGCAGATCCACGGCCCAACTGGCGATCGCCAGCCCGAGTCCCGTACCCCCGTCGCTGCCCGGGCCCTTGGAGGTGCCCGCGCCGCCCCGGTTGAAGCGCTCGAAGACCCGGTGCCACTCGGAGCGCGGGATGCCCGGACCCTCGTCGAGGACCTCCAGCTCCAGCGACTCCGGCAGCGTCCCGCGCCGCGCCTTCACGACCACCCGGCCGTGCGCCGGGCTGTGCTTGACCGCGTTGTCGATGAGATTCGCCACGACCTGGTGGATCCGCTCCGGGTCCGCGTGCGCGGTCAGCTCCGGCGGCGAGACGTCGAGGTGCAGATGGACGTCGGTACGGGTGTGACTCCCGGAGCCCGAGGCGATGCCCGCGCGCGCGGGCACGGCCATGTTGGCCTCCTTCAGCACGCCCGAGAGGTACGGCCACACCTCGAAACGCCGCTTGCGCAGCGGTACGACGCCGTTGTCCAGGCGGGACAGGTCGAGCAGCGTCTCCACCAGCCGCCCCAGGCGCTCCGTCTGCTTCAGGGCCGTGCGCATGGTCTCGGGGTCGGCGGGCGAGACGCCGTCCACGATGTTCTCCAGGACCGCCCGCAGGCCGGCGATGGGCGTGCGCAGCTCGTGCGAGACGTTCGCCACCAGCTCCTTGCGCTGCCGGTCCTGCGCCTCCAGCTCGTCGGCCATGACGTTGATCGTCTGGGCCAGGTCACCGAGCTCGTCGCGCCGGTTCTCGCGCACCCGGCGCGTGTAGTCGCCGTGCGAGATGGACCGGGCGACCGTGTTCATGTCGTCCAGCGGAGCCGTGAGCGAATGGGCCACGAACTGCGTTATCAGCAGTGTGGCGATCATCGAGAAGACCGTGATGAAGCGGAGCTCCGTCTTGGTGTGCACCGCGATCATGGACAGACCGGTGGTGATCAGCACCGAGATGACGACGAGGCCGCCGAGCTTGGTCTTGATCGAGAACGGGCGTACGCCGCCCCAGGGCTCTTCCCCGGGGCTCCTCCGTGCGGTCGGCCGCCCGTCGCTCATGGCGTCGGCGTCTCCAGCGCGTAGCCCACACCGTGCACCGTGCGGATCCGCTCGGCGCCGATCTTCCGGCGCAGCGCCTTGATGTGGCTGTCGACGGTCCGGGTGCCGG
The DNA here is from genome assembly GCF_053599215.1 of Streptomyces sp. NPDC001002. NCBI lineage: Bacteria > Bacillati > Actinomycetota > Actinomycetes > Kitasatosporales > Streptomycetaceae > Streptomyces > Streptomyces sp. NPDC001002. Next base: position 25,386 of record NZ_JBSFLV010000034.1, read on the forward strand.
AGGCGTCCGCCCAGTCCCACACCTCGGCCAGCAGCTGCTCACGGGAGAGCACCGCGCGCGGGGTGTTGGCCAGGCAGACCAGCAGGTCGAACTCGGTGGGCGTGAGGTGCACGTCCTCACTGCGCACCCGCACCCGGCGCTGTGCGTGGTCGATCTCCAGCTCGCCCAGGCGCAGGATGCCCGAGCGCGGGGTGGACGCGGCCACCACGGCCCGCTCCACCCGGCGCAGCAGGACGTGCACGCGCGCGGCCAGCTCGCGCATCGAGAACGGCTTGGTCATGTAGTCGTCGGCGCCGACCCCGAGCCCGACCAGCATGTCGGTCTCGTCGTCGCGCGCGGTCAGCATCAGCACCGGCACCGGGCGCTGGGCCTGCACACGCCGGCAGACCTCCAGGCCGTCGAAGCCGGGCAGCATGATGTCGAGGATCAGCAGATCGGGCTGCCAGGCCTCGGCCGTGTCGACGGCCGACGGGCCGTCGCTCGCGGTCTGCACGACGAAACCTTCGGCGCGCAGGCGGGCCGCGATGGCGTCGACGATCGTCGGGTCGTCCTCGACCACCAGCACCCGGCGCTGTGCGCCCGGGGTCGTCGCCGTGCCGTTGTGTGCGGTGTGTGTCTGCTCCATCGCCCGCCCCTGAGTTGCTTTCCGGAATCCGTGGGGTGATCCGTTGACTGCCCATGCCTGGGCATGCTTGCGATTGACGCTTGAATGATCCGCGCCAGGGCAGCAGGGTACGGGGAGTAACGGTGCCACGGCTATCCAGGTCGGACAGCGAGGTGCACGACGTCCGGAACTCCCCGGGCAACCGGGATCTCTTCGGTACGCACCCGTTGGAACCCGGCATTCCGCAGTGTTCCTTCAAATTCCGGAGAGGGCTGCGCCGACCACACCGCAAGCACCCCACCAGGCCTCAACACCCTTGCGCAGCCTGCGAGTCCGGCCTGCGAGTAGAGCCCGTCATTGCCCTCGGTGACGGTCCAGCCGGGTCCGTTGTCGATGTCCAGGCACAGCGCGTCATACGTGTCGCAAGTCTCATTGACGTGATCGAGGAGATCGGTCTCGGCGATCCGGGTGCGCGGATCGGCGACCGCCTTGGCCGAAATATCGGACAGCGGCCCGTCCAGATGCCAGTCCACGACCGCGCGCTCCCGCTCCACGACCGTGATCGCGCCCCAGCGCGGGTTCGCTGCCGCGTGTGCGAGCGAGAAGCCGACGCCCAGCCCGCCGATCAGCAGCTCCGGCCGCTCCCGATCGTCCAGCGCGCCGAGCGCCGCGTCCACCAGCAGCCGCTCCGAACGGCCGTCCGAGGTGTCCATCAGGAAGCACCCGTTGGCGATGATCTGCAGCAGCTCGCCGTGCCGACGCAGTACGACCTCGCCGTACGGTCCCTCGCGCCGGTCCAGGACCACGGGGCTGTCGTAGAAGGTGGTCATCGGCCCATCCTGCACGAACTCGGCTTTACGGCCACGGGAATTAACGGTTGACCACCCATGTCCAGCGGACGCCCGGGAAGCCTGAGAGGTTCCTGAGAATCGCCTCCCGCGTGGCGTCGGTCATAGACAGCGGGCCAGGGGGCGTCGAAGGCTGGGGGTGAAACGGAAGGAGCGCCTCACCGTGGAACCCTCCGCACCGGCCGACGCGAAGGCCTCCGGCCTGCTGGACGGAATGCCGCGACAGCGGAGTCGCTGCGCCGCGTCCACCGGTGACATGGACGGGGCGCCGGTACGGATACCCCCGGCGAAAGCCCTTCGCGTCCCGCGCGTCTGGCGGCTCCTGCCCACCCCCACCGGCACACCGTTCACTTTCTTCTTCGCGGTGGTCCTGGCCCTCACGTCGCTGATCGTCGCCGACGCGGCACCCTCTCTTGTGCACGCCCTGCACCAGGGCTCCAGCACGGACGTGGCCCACCTCGTACGCACCCCGATGCTGGTGCTGCTGACCAGCGCACTGTGGATCGCGGGCGGGATCGTGACCCCGTACGCCGTCCTCTTCCTGCTTGTCCTCACCGCGTTGGAGCGGCGGATAGGCGGGGCGCGTACGGCGGTCGTCTTCCTGACCGGGCACATCCTGGCGACCCTCGCGACGGAGGTCCCGGTGGGGCTCGCGGTGCTGGTCGGGCACCTCCCGGACAGCTCGCTGCACCGGATGGACTACGGCATCAGCTTCGGCGTCGCCACGTGTGTCGGCGCCCTGGCCGGGCTGGTGTCCCCGTGGGTGCGGTGGCCGTTGGTGGTGCTGTTCGGCGGAATGCTGATCGAGGACCTGATCGAGTTCACGGATCCCCTGACGAACTGGGGGCACGTGTTCTCGCTCGCGATAGGGCTGGCGATGTGGCCGGTGGTTCGCCGGTGGCGGGTCGCTGGGCGCTCTACTGGGCTGCCGCGTTCTGTTGTCGGACGGCTGCCGGCGCGTCGTGGCTGATCGCGCAGTTCCCCGCGCCCCTTAGGCCGTGAACTTGGCGCTTGTCAGGAGGGCGGCGGTGGTCCAGCCGAGGTGCTCGTACAGTGCTCGGCCGTCGGGGGTGCCCGCGAGGACGCCTGTCTCTGCGCCCTGTTCGGCCGCGGTCGCCTGCAACGTGCGTACGACCAGGCCGCCGAGGCCCTTGCGGCGATGAGTCGGGGCCGTCTCCACGCGGTCCACGACGGCGGTCGGCCCGCTGACGCCGATCTGCCCGCGTGCGGCGAGGGCGCCGTCCGGGGCCGTGACCAGTGCCTGGGTGACGGGGCCATGGGTCCAGGTGCGCACGCGGTAACCGTCAGGCGCGGCCGGCGGTGCGTCCCGGGTCAGCGGTACGGACATCAGGAACCCCGCGTTCGGGTCGACCCACCACTCCGGGCCCAGCCACCCCCGTACCAGCGCCGGATCTGCGAACACCTTCAGCCAGACGCCGTACCCCGTCACGGAGTCCGCCACCTTCCGGACGACGGCCTCATCGATGTCGTCACCGATGGTCCCGAGCACCCTCCGGGAGACCTGCTCGACCTGCCCCACATCGACGCTCCACCCCCACGGCTCCTCGATGGGCGGCGCGGCTCCGCGCGACAGAACCCATCCGTCCACCCAGGCGCGTACAAGATCGTTCACAGTGCAGCCTCCGGGAACATCTCAGCCCGTCCGGCGTTTGAGGACAAGGCCCCTTCAGGGCCGATGCGGGGGTCTGGGGGCGGCGGCCCCCAGTAAACGTCCAGCTCAACGCCCGTTTGCTCACAGCGAACGCCATCCCGGGAACATCCGCGAAGCGCCACGCATTGAGTCGGCATAGCTCAACTTGAATGCCGAAGGGGAGATCATGGCTTCGACGTCCACACCGCTCACCCTGCCCGTGCTGCCGCTCGACGGCGAGGTCGTGCTGCCCGGCATGGTGGTTCCGCTGGACCTGAACGACACCGATGTACGTGCCGCCGTGGAGGCCGCGCAGGCCGCCGCCCGGAATGAGCCGGGCAAGCCTCGCGTGCTGCTGGTTCCACGTATCGATGGCACCTACCCGAGCACCGGCGTGCTCGGCACCGTGGAGCAGGTCGGCCGGCTGGCCGACGGCGACCCCGGTGCCCTGATCCGCGCCCGCGGCCGGGTGCGGATCGGCGCGGGTACCACCGGACCGGGTGCCGCCCTGTGGGTCGAGGGCACCCGGATCGAGGAGACCGTGCCCGAGCCGCTGCCCGGTCACGTCACCGAACTGATCAAGGAGTACAAGGCCCTCGCCACCGCCTGGCTGCGCAAGCGCGCCGCCTGGCAGGTCGTGGACCGCGTGCAGGCCATCGACGACGTGGGCCAGCTCGCCGACAACTCCGGTTACTCGCCGTTCCTCACCACCGAGCAGAAGATCGAGCTGCTGGAGACCAGCGACCCGATCGCCCGTCTCAAGCTCGCCACCCAGCAGCTGCGCGACCACCTCGCCGAGCAGGACGTGGCCGAGACGATCGCGAAGGACGTCCAGGAGGGCGTCGACAAGCAGCAGCGCGAGTTCCTGCTCCGCCGCCAGCTGGAGGCGGTCCGCAAGGAACTGCGCGAGCTGAACGGCGACTCCGCCAAGGAGGGCGAGGAGTCCGACGACTACCGCGCCCGTGTGGAGGCCGCCGACCTGCCCGAGAAGGTCCGTGAGGCCGCGCTCAAGGAGGTCGAGAAGCTGGAGCGGTCCAGCGACCAGTCCCCCGAGGGCTCCTGGATCCGCACCTGGCTGGACACGGTCCTCGAACTGCCGTGGAACGAGCGGACCGAGGATCAGTACGACATCCGGGGCGCCAAGGCGATCCTCGACGCCGAGCACTCCGGCCTGGAGGACGTGAAGGAGCGGATCACCGAGTACCTGGCGGTGCGCAAGCGCCGTACCGACCGCGGTCTGGGCGTCATCGGCGGCCGGCGCGGCGGTGCCGTCCTGGCCCTCGTCGGCCCGCCCGGCGTCGGCAAGACCTCGCTCGGCGAGTCCGTCGCGCACGCCATGGGCCGCAAGTTCGTCCGCGTCGCCCTCGGCGGCGTCCGTGACGAGGCGGAGATCCGCGGCCACCGGCGTACGTACGTCGGCGCGCTGCCCGGCCGGATCGTGCGGGCCATCAAGGAGGCCGGTTCGATGAACCCGGTCGTCCTGCTGGACGAGATCGACAAGGTCGGCTCGGACTTCCGCGGCGACCCGGCGGCCGCCCTCCTGGAGGTCCTGGACCCGGCGCAGAACCACACCTTCCGCGACCACTACCTGGAGGTCGAGCTCGACCTGAGCGACGTGGTCTTCCTGGCGACGGCCAACGTGCTCGAAGCCATCCCGGAGGCCCTCCTGGACCGGATGGAACTGGTCCGGCTGGACGGCTACACCGAGGACGAGAAGGTCGTCATCGCCCGCGACCACCTGCTCCCGCGCCAGCTGGAGCGGGCCGGTCTGAACAAGGACGAGGTGGTCATCGACGAGAGCGCCCTGCGCAAGCTCTCCGGCGAGTACACGCGCGAGGCGGGCGTCCGCACCCTGGAGCGCTCCATCGCACGGCTGCTCCGCAAGGTCGCGGCGCAGCACGAACTCGGCGAGCGGAAGCTGCCGTTCACCGTCACGGACGAGGACCTGCGCGCCCTGATCGGCCGCCCGCACCACGTCCCGGAGTCGGCGCAGGACCCGGCCGAGCGCCGTACGGCGGTCCCGGGTGTCGCCACCGGTCTCGCGGTCACCGGAGCCGGAGGAGACGTCCTGTTCGTCGAGGCGTCCCTCGCCGACCCGGAGACGGGCGCGGCGGGTCTGACCCTCACCGGTCAGCTGGGCGACGTGATGAAGGAGTCGGCGCAGATCGCCCTGTCCTTCCTGCGCTCGCACGGAGCCGAGCTGGAACTGCCGGTCGCGGACCTGAAGGACCGCGGTGTGCACATCCACTTCCCGGCGGGCGCGGTCCCCAAGGACGGCCCGAGCGCCGGCGTCACCATGACGACGGCCCTGGCGTCGCTCCTGTCCGGGCGGTTGGTCCGCACGGACGTGGCCATGACGGGCGAGGTCTCGCTGACCGGCCGGGTGCTCCCGATCGGCGGCGTCAAGCAGAAGCTGCTGGCCGCGCACCGGGCGGGCGTCACCACCGTCATCATCCCCAAGCGCAACGAACCCGACCTGGACGACGTCCCCGCGGAGGTCCTGGACAAGCTCGACGTCCACGCCGTGACCGACGTCCGCCAGGTCCTGGAACTGGCCCTGTCGCCGGCCACCAACGGCGCGGAGACGGAGTCGGAGGTTCCGGTGGCGGCGTGACGGACGGCATCGGATAGGGAAAGGCCCGGGTCCCGTGAGGGAGGCCCGGGCCTTTTTCTCGCGCCGTCTTCTCGCGCTCTCCTGTGCCGTGCGCGCCTCAGCCGTTGGCCAGCGCCACCACCCGGTCAAGGGCCCCGTTGAACTTGTCGTGGTCGCCGACGGTCGGTCCGGACGACGTGTACTGCCACATCGTGTAGTAGCTCCACCCGGCCGGCAGCGTCCCCGGGGCGGTGGCGTACCGGGCGATCCAGAGCGGGTTGGCGGTGGCGAAACCGGCGTAGTCGCCGGTGCACTGGGTCCACCAGCTGGTGGCCGTGTAGATGACGGCGTCACGGCCCGTGCGGGCCTTGTAGGTGTTCAGGAAGTCGGCGATCCAGCTGACCATGGCGCCGGTGGTCTTGCCGTAGCAGGCGGCGCCGTAGGGGTTCCACTCGATGTCGAGGACGCCGGGGAGGGTCCTGCCGTCCCGGGACCAGGCGCCGCCGTGGTCGGCGAAGTAGTTCGCCTGGGTGGCACCGCTCGTGGTGTCCGGGGTGGCGAAGTGGTACGCGCCGCGGATCATGCCGACGTCGTAGGAGCCGTTGTACTGCTGGGCGAAGTACGGGTTCGTGTAGTACGTGCCTTCCGTCGCCTTGGTGTACGCCCATCGGACCCCGCTGCTCCACAGGGTCGCCCAGGCGACGTTGCCCTGGTAGCCGGAGACGTCGACGCCCTCGGTCTGGGTGGCGTCACCGGGAACCGGCGTGCCCGCGCTGCCGTCGTGGGAGAGGACGCCGATGCCCATCCGGGCGGAGCCCCGGGCGGGGGTGTCGGCGGCGGAGGCCGGGACGGCGAGGACGACGGTCAGGGCGGCGAGCAGGAGTCCGGCGAGGAAGGTGAGGGCGGTGGGGGAGAGGCGTCTGGGGCGGGCCGATCCGGGTCCGTGCACGGGCATGGCGTGCCTCCGAAGGCTCGGTGATGCTCGGTGGGGGGACGTGCGCGTGCGTCGGCGTCCACTGGCGTGGGCATGCCAGTCAAGGCCTGGTGAAGAAGCTACGCAGGTGGCCGAGCAGGTGGGAAGAGGGGCCAGAGGCTGCCGTTGGTCTAGCCCTGCGAAATACTTGCCGAGCTGCGGCGACAACAGTGTTCGGCGGAAACTTTCAGGACCGGGAAACCCCGGAACAGCAAGGCAGGGGCTGACGTGGACGAAGGCACAATCGGTGACGAACACCGTGTGGAGGCACAGGCGGCACCGAGCGGCGCGGACCAGGAGCACCTCTCCGCACCGAGCGGCGCCGACCAGGAGCACCTCTCCGCACCGAGCGGCGCCGACCAGGAGTACCTCTCCCTGGAGCGCGAACTGACGGTCCTGCTCCGGCGTGCCCGGGCCAGCCAGGGCGAGATGGCCCGCGAGGTCCACCCCGACCTGGAGACCGCCGCGTACGGCCTCCTCGTACGCCTCGACGAGCGCGGCCGGCAGCGGGCGACCGAGCTGGCGGCCTACATCGGCGTCGGCAAGGCCACCATGTCCCGCCAGCTGCGCGCCCTGGAGGAGCTCGGCCTGATCGCCCGCGAACCCGACCCCGCCGACGGCCGCGCCTGGCTGGTCGACCTCACCGAGGAGGGTCGCGGCCGGGTGGCCAAGGTCCGCGACGCCCGCCGCGCCCGGTACGTCAGCCAGCTCGCCCACTGGGACCGACGGGAGGTCTCCGAACTGGCCCGGCTGCTGGCGCAGTTGAACCGGCAGGTGGAGAAGTAGCGCCCCTCACAACTCCGCGAACACCACCGTCGCGTCGTCGTGCGTCTTGCTCCGCCGCAGGAACACCCGCTCGGTGTCCGCGACTTCGAGGGCCCGCACCCGGGCGACCAGCGCCGCGGGACCCTCCTTGCGGACGAACCTGAAGCAGTCGTCCCAGTCGCCCTCGTGGAACTTCTCCACCCAGCGGGTGGCCCCGTCGGTGAGGGCGACCAGGGTGCGCACCTCGGTGCGGGGGAGTACGCCCGTCACCGCGCGTTCCGCCACCGAGGGATCCGTGGCCGCCGTGAAGAAGCCGCCCTCCTTGTTGCGGACCGTGGAGTCCACCAGGGCGTCCGTGGCCAGGCTGGAGCGGGGGAGGCGGGCGATGCGGTCGTCGAGGAGCGGGGTGACCGAGCCCGTCGGGGACTCGACCAGGAGCGCGGAGTCCGACAGGACCAGGTACTCGACCGACTCGGCCGACCAGCGGGCGAGGACCACTGTGGCCTGTGGGGTGCGTGGGTGAGAAAGGTCACAGGTGTCCGCGTGGGCCGCCGCCGTGCGGGTGATCGCGCGGGACAGGGCCTCGGCGAGCGGAACATCCGGGAGGGAAACGGTCAGTTCGGTCAGCGCACCGCCGAGGCGGGCCGTGAACCAGGGGACGGAATGCAGACACCCCGTGCCGTCCCTCGGCGGTGTCACCCCGTCCAGGACGACGAGTGCGCCGCCCTGGCCGGAGGCGGGCAGCGTGATGCTCGCGAAGTCCTCGTTGGGGCGGGCCCGATCGCCGGGTTCCGATACAAGTTCCGTACGCATCCGGCCAGTCTGCACGACGTCTTCACAGGCTTCACCAAAGGCTGGCACAGGTCGCCGAGTTGACACACTCGCGCAGGTCAGAAGCCAGTTTTGGGGTGGAATCCGGTGATCGCGGAACGCGTGGCGGCACATAGTGCCACCGCCCGCCGCCGACGTCCAACCGGCCCGCCGTGGGCGGCCGTTCGAGGTGCCGGAGGAACTTGCCCGCCAACTGCCCTCCGATGTTCACTCCTTCGGGTGGCGGGTCCGGTGATGCGCGACCACTGCCCACCGGCACTGGGAGGGTCGGGGACCGGTGGGGGCACCCCCTGCGCCCGCCCGGCCGGGAGCATGGGGGAGGGTGTACGCACAGTCGGCGGGAAGTGACGTGACGTCACCCGGCCCTTGGGTATCACGAGTCAGGAATGCGAGCACCGGTGCAGAAGACGCGGCCTCGTCGCACAGGCAAGCAGACGGCCTCCGCAGGGAGTGCGGAACACGCGCCCGAGACCGTCACCGGCAAGGGCCGCCCCACGCACGTACGCAACCGGCTGATCGTCGCCGTGGCGGTCGTGGCCGCCGCCGTCGCCGGGGCCGGGGCGCCCACCGTCCTCACCGCGTCCGGCCGGCTGAGCGACTCCCAGGACCTGGTCACGTTCGCCGAGCAGACCCAGGACGCCCTCGCGCTGGCCCACTCGCTCGCCGACGAACGCGACGAGGTGACCTCGTACATCGCCGCCGGACGGCCCAAGTCCAAGGCTCCCTCCGAGGACAGCGGCAGCCGCGTCGACCGCCAGGTCGAGGACCTGCGCGCCGACACCGACCTGCCCGCCGCGCTCCGCGGCGACCTCGACGGCATCGCGACCCTGCGCCGCTCCGCGCTCACCGGGCAGAGCAGCGCCCTGGAGGCGCACAACGCCTACTCCGCCGCGATCACCGAACTGCACCGGCTCGCCGAAGAGTTGGCCGAGCGGATGCCGACCCGCGCGAGCTCCGGCGGGTATGCCCTCGCCGAGCTGGACTCCGCCGTCCAGCAGGCCGCCGCCGCCCGCGGACTGCTGCTCGCCGCACTGAACGTGCCGCGCAGCACGCAGAGCACCGTCGACCCCGTCACCGGCCTGCCGACCACGACCACCTCCTCCTCGGCCGCCGACACCAAGACGCGCGACGCGCTGACCGCCGCCGCCCAACAGGCCCGGCTGCGCTCCGACTCGGCCCTCGCCGACTTCCGCGACACCGCGCCCAAGGCCGCCCGCGAGTCCTACGACTCCACGGTCACCGGCGCCGAGGTCAACTCCGCCGAGAAGTACCTCGCCGCCCTCACCGACCAGCCCACGCTCACCGACGGCGAACTCTCCACCGGGGTGAAGAAGGCCGACACCGCGCTCTCCGCCCGCGTCGACCTGATGCGCGGCGCCGAGTCCGCCCTCTACGAGCGCCGCAGCAAGGAACTCGCCCAGCTGCGCGACGACGACGTCACCGCGCTGGAGATCCGGATCGCCGCCCTCGGTGCGCTGGTCCTGCTCACCATCGGCGTCGCCACCGCGATGGCCCGCACCCTCACCCGCCCGCTCTCCGTGCTGCGCCGCGGTTCGGCCCGCCTCGCCCAGGCGGAGAACCCGGCGGCCGAGGAGCCCATCACCTTCACCGGCCGCAACGACGAGTTCGCCCAGGTCGTCCGCTCGGTCAACGCCCTGCACGCGCACGCGGTCGCCCACCACGAGCGCGTCACCACCCTGGAGTCCGACCGCAAGCACCTGGTCGGCCAGCGCAAGCGGATGGCCGACGCGCGCGAGGAGCTGCGCACCGAAGTCGCCGACTCCGCCGAGCAGTTGGAGCGTCTGCGGGCCAGCATCGGCGGCACCTTCGTCAACCTCGCGCTGCGCACGCTCGGTCTGGTGGAACGTCAACTCACCGTGATCGAGAGCCTGGAGGAGCGTGAGCAGGACCCCGACCGCCTCTCCACCCTCTTCAAGCTCGACCACTTCGCCACGGTCATGCGCCGCCACAGCGAGAACCTCCTGGTCCTCGCCGGCACCGAACACGTCCAGCAGAGCGCGGGCCCGGTCCCGCTCGTGGACGTAGTACGCGCCGCGGTCAGCGAGATCGAGCGCTACGAGCGGGTCCGCATCGCCGCCCTCCCGCCGCACGCCCATGTGGCCGGCTTCGCCGCGGACGACCTCTCGCACCTGCTGGCCGAACTCATGGAGAACGCCACGTCGTTCTCCCCGCCCGACCGTCCCGTCGAGGTCTCCGGCTGGCTCCTGGAGAGCGGCGAGGTCATGCTCTCCGTCCAGGACGAGGGCATCGGCATGGCCCCCGACCGCATGACCCGCCTCAACACCCGCCTGGCCGAGTTCGACCCGGACTCCCCCTACGACCAGGAGGGCGAGGAAGGCCTGGGCCTCGGCCTCTACGTAGTGGCCCGCCTCGCCCACCGCCACGGCACCCGAGTCCAACTCCGCGACCAGAAGCAGGGCGGGGTGGCGGCGGTGGTGGTGGTCCCGAGCCCCCTCCTGGCAGCGGCCCCCACGGCAGCGGTCCCGTCCTCTCCCGCCAAGTCCCCGGTCCCGGGCGGCACCCACGCCTACTCCCTCCCGGGCGCCGACGCCGAAGCCAACTCCAACGTCCTCCACACCCGCCCCAAGCCGGCCGACCCACTGGTAGCCCTGGCAGAAAAGGCGATGGAACACGCGGAGACGAGCGAGGAGCCGAGCACGGAGACGCATGCGCAGGCGAACACGGAGACTCCGGAGCGCCCGTCGGAAATGACGATGGAACTGCTGGTCCCCACACCGGCACCGGAACCGCCCTCCACTCCTGCACGCTCGGCAGCCGCGGACGCCCGCACGTACCCGTCATCCGCGGACGCCCCCGCTCCCCCGTCCGCTGCCGGCGCTCCCACGCACCCGTCGGCCGCCGACGGCGATTTCGCCCCACTGGGGCCACCCGCACCCGACAACGAAATCCGCACGGGTGGTGCGGGTGGGAACAATCCCGCCGAAGGCGAAGCCGAGGCGGACCACACCCGCACACCCGACGGCCCCGGCCAGGACGAAGACCCCGTCACAGCCAAGGGCCTACCGAAGCGCACCCCCAAAATCACCGCCCCCACCCACACCCCACGCCAGCGAAGCACAGGCGTAGACGCGGAAGCCCTCCGCAGGAGACTCGGCGGATTCCGCCAAGGCGCCCAGGCCGGCCACCGAGACGTACAGGCGGAGATCGCCGAACAGACAGGCCAGACCAAGCAACCGGCCACAGGATCACCCACATCCGACGTAGCCACGGGGGGCACAGTCGAGGAGGCAAGCAGTTGACCGCGCCCAGTACCTTCGGACTGAGCAGTGAAGCCCGAAACCTGCACTGGCTACTGACCAACCTGGTCGAAGAGGTCCCCGGCATCCAGTCCGTCGCGGTCGTCTCCTCCGACGGCCTGCTCCTCCTCTCCTCCGATCCCGGACGGAACACGGAGGCCAGGCAGGCCCTGGAAACCAAGCGCACCGGACCACGCGGCTCCGCCGCCGACCTCGCCACCATCGTCTCCGGCATCGGCAGCCTCACCGTCGGCGCAGCGAAACTGATGGACTCAGGGCCGGTGAAGCACACGATGGTCGCGATGGACGACGGCAGCCTCTTCGTGATGTCGATCAGCGACGGCTCGCTGCTCGGCGTACACGGCTCCGCGGACTGCGACATGAGCGTCGTGGCGTACCACATGGCACTCTTCGTCGGCCGGGCCGGCCACGCGCTGACCCCCGAACTCCGCAGCGAGCTGCGGAAGTCCATCGAGTCCGAGGAATCCGAGGGGTCCGAGTCGACGGGGAGCACCCGATGAGCACCGAGCCGAAGAAGCTCCCGGTACGCGGCGGCGAGCGCAAACCCGCCCGCGTCCGCCCCTACTCGCTCACCGGCGGGCGTACCCGCTTCGGTCACGTACTCCTCGTGGAGACGTTCGTCGCGGCGCTCGAAGCGCCCGAGGAGCGCAAGGAGTTGACGAATGGCTCCCTCAACACCCGGGTCATGCCGGAGATGCGGGCCATCGTCGAACTGTGCCGCCGTATGCGCACGGTGGCCGAGATCGCCGCGCTGCTGAAGATGCCGCTCGGTGTGGTTCGCGTGCTGCTCAGCGATCTCGCGGACCAGGGAAAGATCCGTGTGTACGGCACCGGTACCGGTCACGGTACGGGCCGTCCCGACCGCGCTCTGCTGGAAAGGGTGCTGAGTGGACTCCGTCGTCTCTGACGCCGCCGCCTCCTTCGGCGTCACCCCGCTCCCCGATGACGAGGAGCACCTGCGGTCCTGGCAGACGGACCGCACCCGCGCCCCCGTGGCCACGAAGATCGTGGTGGCGGGCGGCTTCGGCGTCGGCAAGACGACGCTGGTCACCGCAGTCTCCGAGATCACGCCCCTGCAGACCGAGGCGCTGATGACCGAGGCGAGCGAGGAGACCGACGATCTCTCCGGCACGCCCGGCAAGTCGACCACCACCGTGGCCATGGACTTCGGCCGCCTCACGCTCGACGACGACCTGGTGCTCTACCTGTTCGGCACGCCGGGCCAGCAGCGGTTCTGGTTCATGTGGGACGACCTGGTGCGCGGCGCGATCGGCGCGGTCGTCCTCGCGGACACCAGACGCCTCAAGGACTGCTTCCCCGCGCTCGACTACTTCGAGAGCTGCGGGCTGCCGTACGTCGTCGCGGTCAACCACTTCGACGGCAGCGAGCGGTTCGAACCGGAGGACGTGCGGGAGGCGTTGACGATCCCCGTGCACATACCTGTAATGATCATGGATGCGCGTCGGCGGATCTCGGCGATCGAGACGCTCCTGTCCCTCGTCGGCCACGCACTGGACGTCACCCCCGAGTGACCGCCCTTTAGGAGACACCACCCGCATGCGGAAGATACTCGTCGTCGGAGCCGGCCAGGCCGGCCTCCAACTCGCCCTCGGACTCCAGTCGAACGGGTATGAGGTCACCCTGATGTCGAACCGGACGGCGGACGAGATCCGCTCCGGCCGGGTCATGTCGACGCAGTGCATGTTCCATACGGCACTGCAGCACGAGCGCGATCTCCAGCTGAACTTCTGGGAGTCCCAGGCCCCGAAGATCGAAGGACTCGGCGTCTCGGTCGCGGCCCCCGGCTCGCACGACCCCGGTCCGACCCAGCGGGCCATCGACTGGGTGGGCACACTCGACGGGTACGCGCAGTCGGTCGACCAGCGCGTGAAGATGGCCGGCTGGATGGAGACGTTCGCCCAGCGCGGCGGCCAACTGGTCATCCACGGCGCGGCGGTCTCCGACCTCGACTACTTCGCCCGTACGTACGACCTGGTGCTGGTCTCGGCGGGCAAGGGCGAGCTGGTCTCCATGTTCGGCCGGGACGCGTCCCGTTCGCCGTACAGCGAGCCGCAGCGGGCCCTGGCCGTCTCCTACGTCCACGGTCTCGGCCCGCGTCCCGAGCACCCGGAGTTCGACGCGGTCCGCTGCAACCTGGTCCCGGGCGTAGGCGAGTTGTTCGTCATGCCGACGCTCACCACCTCCGGGCGCGCGGACATCCTGTTCTGGGAGGGCATACCCGGCGGCCCGCTCGACGTCTTCAACGGCGTCAAGGACCCGGCCGAGCACCTCTCCCTGACCCTGGAACTCATGGAGAAGTTCACGCCGTGGGAGTACGCGCGGGCCACGAAGGTCGAACTCACGGACGCCGGTGGCACGTTGGCGGGCCGGTACGCGCCGACGGTCCGCAATCCGATCGGTCGGCTGCCCGGCGGGGGCCTGGTCCTCGGCGTCGCCGACGTCGTCGTCGCGAACGACCCGATCACCGGACAGGGCTCCAACTCCGCGTCCAAGTGCGCGGCTTCGTATCTCGCGTCGATCCTCGACCAGGGCGAGAAGGAGTTCGACGAGGAGTGGATGCGGGCGACCTTCGAGCGCTACTGGGAGACCGCGCAGCACGTCACCAAGTGGACGAACGCGATGCTGTCCCCGCCGCCGGAGCACATCCTCAACCTCATCGGCGCGGCAGGTCAGTTGCAGCCGGTCGCCGACCGCTTCGCCAACGCGTTCAATGACCCGGCCGACTTCGAGAACTTCTTCTACGAGCCCGAGAAGACGAACGCCTACCTGGGATCGGTCGCCGGAGCAGCCTGAACCCCGTCTGGACGTACGGCTCCGAGGATCGGGAATGACGCCACCGGGGAGACCTTGATCTTCTCGCCCGTTCTGGGGGCCTGGATCATCAGGCCCTCGCCCAGGTACATCGCCACGTGGGTCGCCTCGGGGAAGTAGATGACCAGGTCGCCCGGGCGGAGGTCCTTGAGCGGGATCCTCGGGAGCTGGGCCCACTGCTCCTGGCTGGTCCGGGGGATGGGGGCGCCCGCGTGGCCCCACGCCTGGGACGTCAGGCCCGAGCAGTCGTACGTCTCGGGGCCCTCCGCGCCCCACTCGTACGGCTTGCCCAGCTGCTGCACGGCATACCGCACGGCCCGGTCGCCCTCGCGTGACGGCTCGTGTTCGTCGCTCAGGGCGCCGGACGTCATGAGTTGCTGCTGGGCCTTGTCCACGTCCTTCTCCTCCAACTCTGCGATGTCGGCGAGCTGTTCGGGGGAGAGGGAGACGAGGAGTTCCTGGACGTCCTTGAGGCGCTTCAGTACGTCGTCGCGGTCCTTCTTCTGGCGTGCGGCGAGGGAGAGCCGGTCGTCGAGGGCCTTGCGCGCCTTGCGGGCCAGTTCGTCGGCCTTCTTCTCGGTGCCGGTGAGGCGGCCGACGGTCTCGGCGCGTTCCCGGGAGACCTGCTCGATCACATGTCCCTGGTCGAGGGCCTGTTGAGGGTTGCGGGCCAGCAACAGGCGGACGTACGGGGAGATGTCGGTGCTGTTCTGGTACTGCTGCCGGGCGAGGCGGCCGGCCGCGCCCCGGCTGTCGTGCAGCGAGAGGCGGGTGCGGGTGAGTTCGCGGTCGAGGCGGTCGACCTCGGTGCGCTGCTTGCGCAGCTTCTCCTCGGTGGCGTTGTACGTCTCGGTGGCCTGTTCGGCCTCCCGGTACAGCTTCTGAAGGTCCGTCAGCAGCTGGGAGACGGGCCGCTCGCCGGCGTCCGGCTCGGGCACGGCCACCGCGGGCAGCGGCACCAGGACGGTGCCGGCCGCCATCGCCGCCGTACACACCAGACGCAGAAGCCTTCCTGACACGTCATCACCTCCGGTGCGGGCAGCCCCTCTGCCCCGCACCGTGAGCTTCAGACGTGGACGCGGGCCGCGCGCGCCGGGTGTGGGCGGCTTGGCCCAACCTCGTCACCCATCGGTGTCGTCCGGCTTGCCGCCCGGCGTGGCGTCGGGCTTCGACCAGGGCCACTTGAGCTTGTCGGTGGGCCCGGCCGTCGGGTCGTACTCGTACTTCCAGCCCTTCTGCAGGCCCAGCCGCTTGCTGAAGCCGCGCGGTACGCGGCGGTAGACGTGGACCGTGGGCGGGCCGCCGGCCGCGTCCGGGACGGGGATGCGGTAGGTCTTGGGCGGGTGCCCGGTGGCGCCGACCAGGACCGGCAGCACCCGGCCGTCCATCGGGCCGCCCTCGAAGGGGGTGTCTTCGCTCTTCACGGCACCAGTGTCAGACATCCCCGGCCAGCGCCTCGACCAGGGCCGCGGTCTGCGGGTCCCGGTTCGCGGTCACCGACAGGACGGCGGCGAACTGTTCCACCAGCCAGTCCCGCAACTCGTCCACCGGCGGCTGCTTGCCCTCGTCCAGCCAGATCAGGGAGGCGGCCTCGACCGCGGTGATCCACATCCGTACGGTCATCCGCAGCCGCAGGCCGGGATCCGCGACGCCGAGGTGGCTGAGGATGTGCTCGGCGGCGGCCCGGCGCACACCGTCCACGATGGCGGTCGTCCGGGACGTCGAGACCACGCTGCCGCCCTGGAGCAGCGCGCTGAAACCGGCGTCGTGCTGGTCGACGAAGGCGAGATAGCGGTCCAGGGCACGGGCCAGGCGGGGCAGCAGGGCGCCGTCGCGGGGCTCGTCGAAGCACTGGCGGAGTTCGTCGGCGGCGGACCTGAGGGCGGCCTCGTAGAGTTGCTGCTTGCCGCCCGGGAAGTACCGGTAGACCAAGGGGCGGGAGACTCCGGCCGCTTCCGCCACGTCGTCGAGGGACACGTCCTCGGGGACGCGGTGCGCGAAGAGGGACAGCGCGGCGTCAAGGAGCTGACTGCGCCGCTCCTCGACACTGAGCCGACGGTAGGCCGGGGTGGCGGCGGGCGGGGTCATGCCTCGCAGCGTAGTCGGCCTGTGCTGGTCCCACTCAGGGGCGCGGGGAACTGCGCGACCAGCCACAACGGACCCGCACCCGCGAACTCAGGCCAGCAACCCCGAGGCCTTCCACAACCGCCGGCCCGCACCCCGCAGCACCCCGATGTCGTCCAGGAAGTCCGTCAAGCGCTTCGCCCCCGTCTGCATGACCTCCCGGCGATGACCGCTCGCCTTCACCTGGGCCATGGCCTCGCGCTTGTCCAGGCCGACGTTCGCGTAGACCTCGGGATTCACGAAGGCCACCGAGAAGATGCGGGCGAACTCGCCGGAGGTGACCCGGGTGTACTCCTGGGACCACTTCGGCGCCGTCACCATCTGGCGCCGCAGTTCCTCACGGGCGTACCGGACGTGCCGTGCCTCCTCCACGACGTGGATGCGGGTGACCCCCCGGACCAGGGTCTGCACCCGCTCGTCCGGGAACGTCAGCCGCTGCATCCAGTCGAGGACCTCCTCGCCGAGCAGCGTGGCGGTGAAGGAACTCGGCGTGGTGGAGATGGTCTTGAACAGCCGCTCCATGTTCTGGTGTACCCGGCTCACCGGGTACCAGGGCGTGTCGCCCCGCGAGATCAGCCGCGCGAACATCTTGGAGTGCCGGCACTCGTCCTCGATCTCGGTCAGCGCGTACCGCACGTGCGCGCTCGTGGCCGCCTTGTCGTAGACGTGCCGCACCAGCAGCTGCATCAGGATCAGCTCGAACCAGATGCCGAGCGAGGCGAGCGCGGCGGCCTCGTGCTGGGAGAGCAGGATCCGCTGCTCCTCACCCATCCGCTTCCACAGGGGTGTGTCGTACAGCGACACCAGCTCCGGCGGCCAGAACCACTTGCCCTCCTCGAAGGGCGCGTCCCAGTCGAGCTCCTTGTCGGGGTCGAAGGAGTGCTTGGCGGAGGAGTCGAGCAACCGCTCGGCCACCTGCTCCCGGTCCTTGAGCAGCCCGAGCGCGTCACGCAGGCCGTCCAGGTCGGCGGCTTCCGTCTGGGTCGTCATGGTTCTCCCACCTTGTTACCCGGGGTCACATCCTCCTCGACTTATGAGACTGCTTGTCAGCAAGCTCGTCAATCCCTTGTGCGTGACTTGTCGCGGGAAACGGCGAGCGGAGGGTGAACGCGTACGGCGTGGCCCCATTTGCACGCAGGTGCAGCAGCCGCTCCTCCGCCTCCGCGACCGTCGGCCGGTGTCCGGCCGGCACCCACCACAGGACCACCATCGCCTCCCGCACCCGCTCGAACCACTCCCGGCGGCGGGCCAGCATCTCCCGGTGGCGCCCCTCGTACATGTACGCCGTGAGGGAGTCGAGGTCCTGCCACACGGACATGTTGATGATCAGCCACTCGTCCCCGAGGACGGGCACGTCGGTCGCGTTGCCCGAGTCGCTCTCCAGGCGCCAGACGAAGCCGTCGGCGCTGTCCGCGTCGGCGTTCACCGGGTCGAGGTTGTCGACGAAGTCCTTCAACTGGGGTGAGTCCAAAGGGGCCTTGAGGCGGCCGATGTTGACCTGGGCGAGCTGGTACGCGGCTGCTGCCGTCGCTGACGTCATGTACCGAACGGTAGGTCGGCGCGTACGGCGCCCGAAACCCCGTATCTCACGGAGTGAGAACCGCCTCCATCACCGCCCTGGCGATCGGCGCCGCCACCCCGCCCCCCGTGATGTCCCCCCGGATCGCCGACGCGTCCTCGACCACCACGGCCACAGCGACCTTCGGCTCGATGTCGCGCTCGCCCTGCGCCCAGGACACGAACCAGGCGTACGGCGTACCGGAGTTGCCGATGCCGTGCTGGGCGGTGCCGGTCTTGCCGCCGACGATCGCGCCGGGGATGGCGGCGTTCGTGCCGGTGCCCTCGGTGACGACGTCCTCCATCAGCTCCTTCATGCGGACCGCGGTCGCCGGATGCATGGCCTGGCGCACCGGGCGTGAGCCCGCCGACCCGACCGTGTCGCCGTCGTCCGTCGTCGTCCGCTCCACCAGGTACGGCGTCCGCACCTGCCCGCCGTTGGCCACCGCCCCCGCGACCATCGCCATCTGCAACGGCGTGGCCCGGGTGTTGTACTGCCCGATCGACGACAGCGCCAACTGCGCCTTGTCGACGGAGGTGTCGAAGGTGCTCGGCGCGACCGAGAACGGGACCCGCAGACCCGTGTCGTTGAAGCCGAAGCCCTCCGCCGTCGCCGCCATGTCCGAAACCCCCACGTCCGCGCCCAACTTGGCGAACACCGTGTTGCAGGACCACTCGAAGGCGGTCCGCAGCGAGACGTCCTCGCACCCGTCGGACTCGTTGGTGAGGGACGTGGTGGTGCCGGGGAGGGTGTAGGGCGCGGGGGAGTCGGTCGGCGCGTCCACGTCCGTGATCACCCCGGCGTCCAGCGCGGCCGCCGCGGTGACCACCTTGAAGGTCGACCCCGGCGGATACGTCTGCCGGATCGCCCGGTTGAGCATCGGCTTGTCCGGATCGCCGTTCAGCCGCGCCCAGGACCGCTCCGTGGCCGCGGAGTTGCCCGACAGTACGGCAGGGTCGTACGAGGGTGTCGACACCAGCGCCAGGATCCGCCCGGTCGACGGCTCCACCGCCGCCACCGCCCCCTTGCGCGCGCCGAGCCCCGCGAACGCCGCCCGCTGCGCGGCCCGGTCGAGGGTCGTGACGACGTTCCCGCCGGGGCTCTGTGCCCGCGTGAGTTCGTTCCAGAGCGGGAACGGTGTGAGCATCGGGTCGGTCCCGGCCAGCACCTCGTCCTCGGAGTGCTCCAGGAACGACGTCCCGTACACCTGCGAGGCGAAGCCGGTGACGGGCGCGTACAACGGGCCGTCGGTGTACGTCCGTTCGTAGCGGAGCTGCTCGCCGGTGTCCCGGGAGCCGGTGATCTTCCCGCCCTGCACAAGGATGTTGCCGCGCCGCTGCTCCCAACGGGCGATGCCGGCCCGGCGGTTGGCTGGATTGTCGTCGTAGGACTGGGCCTGGAAGACCTGGATGCGGGTGGCGTTGACCAGGAGCGCCACGAGCAGCAGGGCGCAGAAGACGGCCGCGTGCCGGATGTACCTGGTCAAGTGCCCACCTCGATGTGCCGCGTCACGGGACCGCCTCGCCGTCGTACTGGCCGCGCGCCGAATCGCTGATGCGGATCAGCAGCGCCACGATCGCCCAGTTGGTGACCACCGAGGAGCCGCCCTGGGCGAGGAAGGGCATCGCCATGCCGGTGAGGGGGATCAGTCCGGTCACTCCGCCCGCGATCACGAAGACCTGGAGCGCGACGATCGACGCCAGGCCGACGGCGAGCAGCCGGCCGAAGGGGTCGCGCAGGGCGAGCCCTGCCCGGAAGCCGCGCTCGACCAGCAGGCCGTAGAGGATGAAGAGCGCGGACAGTCCGGCCAGGCCCAGTTCCTCGCCGGCCGTCGCCAGGATGAAGTCCGACTTGGCGGCGAAGCCGATGAGGATGGAGTGGCCGAGGCCCAGGCCCGTGCCGAGGACCCCGCCGGCCGCGAACGCGAAGAGGGACTGGGCGAGTTGGTTGGGTCCCTGCCCCGCCTCGATCGACGCGAACGGGTACAGCCAGTCCTGCACCCGGCTGTGCACGTGCGGCTCCAGCCAGCCGACGGCCACCGCGCCGAGCGAGGCCAGAAGCAGGCCGACCGCGATCCAGCCGGTGCGGCCGGTGGCGACGTAGAGGAGGACGACGAACAGGCCGAAGAACAGCAGCGAGGTGCCGAGGTCGCGCTCCAGGACCAGGACGCCGACGCTCAGCAGCCAGACGGCGACGATCGGGCCGAGCACACGCCCGGTGGGCAGTTGGAGCCATCCCACGCGGCGGCCGGCGTAGGCGAGCGCGTTGCGGTTGGCGGCCAGGTACGCGGCGAAGAAGATCGCGAGCAGCACCTTCGCGAACTCGCCCGGCTGGATGGAGAATCCGGCGATCCGCAGCCAGATGCGGGCGCCGTTGACCGCCGGGAAGAAGATCGGCAGAAGCAGCAGGCCGAGCGCGCCGACCACGCACACGTACGCGTACCGCTGGAGCACCCGGTGGTCGCGCAGCGCCAGCACGACGACGGTGAACAGGGTCACGCCCAGCGTGGACCAGACGAGTTGGGTGGGCGCCGCGCGATCGCCCGGTGTCTCCAGGTCCAGCCGGTAGATCAGGACCAGGCCGACCCCGTTGAGCAGCACGCCGATCGGCAGCAGCAGCGGATCGGCGTACGGGGCGCGCACCCGCACGGCGACATGCGCCAGCAGCGCGAGCGCGCCGAGCCCGGCGCCGTAACCGGCGGCGCCGGGCGGGACGGTGCCGTGCTGGGCGAGGCCGACAGCGCAGTAGCCGTACACCGAGAGCAGTACGGCCAGGACGATGAGGGCGAGTTCGATGCCACGGCGTCGGGGCAGGCGTACCGCGGGAGCGGGGGCATCCGCCTCCACCACGGTGATTCCGGCCTTGGTCATGTCCGGAACCTACCCAAATAGTGCGTGTTGTGACCTCAGGGCGTCAGCACCAGCGTGGCGAGGGCCCGAGCGTCTTGATGTACCGGGCGGAGCCCCAGGCCCACGTGCCGTCCGTGAGCAGGTACCAGTTCCGGTTGCCCTGGATGTTCTGGCCCTGGGTCTTGCAGAAGATCCTGACGTGGTCGCCCCGGTAGGCGACCCGGATCACCTGGCCGCCGCGGTTCGGCGCGCTGCGCAGCAGCAGCTCACTGGCCGTCACGACACCCCGGTACAGCCGGGGGTTGTTCTGGTGGTCGTTCCAGTCCCCGCGGTCGTCGAAGCCGTCGTCCTGCCTGCTGACCCCCGGGTCGTCACCGCCGTCCCAGTCGTCGTCGGCCAGCGCGGGAGTGGCGGCGACGGACGCGAGAAGCGCACCGGAGGCCGCGGCTATGGAGAGACGGGTGAGGGTGTGACGCAGGGACATGGGGACCTCCGTGAGGGGGGCGGGAGCCGCAAAGCGGACTAATCGCCACGCTAAGAGGAGGGGACCGGGGCCGCCCGTCACGCTGGGCCATTAGGTGCCGTTCGCTTCTTCCGTGGTCCCTAGCGGAGGGTCAGCGTCGCAACGGCTCCACCGTCAGCCGAGTTGGCGAACTCAAGCCGCGCCCCCAGCACCTCCGCCTGCCCCGCCGCGATGGTCAACCCCAACCCATGCCCCCGGGCACCCCCCTCCGTACGGAACCGCTGCGGACCGTGCGCCAGCAGATACTCCGGAAACCCGTCCCCGTGATCCCGCACGATCACCACACCCCCGCGAACCGTCAGAGACACCGGCGCACGCCCGTGCCGATGCGCGTTGGCGACGAGATTCCCCAGCACCCGCTCCAGCCGCCGCCGATCCGTCTCCACGCGCGCGTCCCGCTCGACGACCACCTCGGTGTCGGTCCCGGACGCCCGCACCACCCGCTCGGCCAACGCCCCCAACTCCTCGGTGTCCACCTCCAACAGCTCCCGCCCGGTGTCCAACCGGGAAATCTCCAGCAGATCCTCGGTCAACGTCCGCAACGCGGCGACCCGGTCCAGGACCAGCTCGGTCGGCCGCCCCGGCGGCAGCAGTTCGGCCGCCGCGTGCAGCCCGGTCAACGGCGTACGCAACTCATGCGCCACATCCGCCGTGAACCGCTGCTCGCTCAGCAACTTCCCCTGCAACGAGCCCGCCATCGAGTCGAGTGCGGCGGCAACCGCGGCGACCTCGTCCTGCGGCCGCGTCGGATCCTTCGTCCGCGAGTCGTCGACACGCGCGTCCAGATCTCCGGCACTGATCCGCCGAGCCACCTGCGCCGTCGCGTGCAGCCGTCGTGTCACCCGGGTCACGGCGAACGCGCCGACCAGCAGCGTCGCCCCGATCGCCAGCGCCGAGGACCACACGATCGCCCGGTCGAGCCCGACGATCGTGCGTCGGCCCTGCGCGTAGTCGACCCGCACGGCCAGCGCGCGCCCGCCGTCGACCGGCCCGGCAGCCCACATCGTGGGGCGCCCGCGGTGGTCGGCGACCATCGTGCCGCGCTCACCGGTCGCCGCCAGTGTCCGCAGCCGCGCGGGCAGCCCCGACGGATCGACCCCGGCACCCGGCATCAGCGTGTCCCCGGCCTCGAACGACTCCGTGGCGTCGTCCAGCCTGGACAGCGCGAGGTCACGGGCCTGACCGACGATCTGGTCGCTCACCGAGACATGCACGAGGACACCGAGCAGGGCGGCCAGCGCGCAGCACATCACGGTGATGAACACGGCGGCCTTGACCGCGAGGGTGCCGGCCCAGTGCGGAAGCGCGAGCCTCATCCGGCGCCCACCGAAGCCGACGGAGAGACCGTGAGGGAGGCCGAGGGGGACGGGGCCACCGAGGGCGGCACACGCCGGTCCCGCTTTCCGCCCTTCCCGCCCCCCGTGCGGAGCATCTCGTCGTGGGTCAGCAGCATCACGCGCTGGTCCGGGTCCCAGGTCCACTGGAAGCGGTACTCGTAGTCCGCGATGTCGGACGGCGAGTGGATGATCACGGACCGTCCGGCCAGTTCGACCCCGCTCACCGCGTCGTCGTTGGACATGACCTGGACCAGCCGGCCCGACTCGAAGGTGTAGACGCGCACGGCCGTCTGATTGCCGGGCAGCAGCCGGAACCCGAGCGTCAGGTCGGCGCGCCCGTCGCCGGTCAGATCGCGGTAGTACGGCTTGAGGACGGGACAGCTCCCGTGCCCGGCCCCCTCGGCGCAGTCGGCCAGCCGACGGGCCGTCCCGGCGTACGGCGCCTTCGCGCTCGTGTAGTCGTCCGGGTGCCGGCGGATCTCCTCGCGCACGACGGCGACCGGGTCCACCTTGTGGATGTCGTCGCCGGGTGCGGTGATGCCCCGGACCAGCTCGGACTCGCCGTCGTCGTAGTTCCAGGCGGGGCTGGTGGCCGGCGCCAGATGGGGCCAGAGCTTGGCCGGACTGGTCGCGGTCGGCGTCGCGCCGGCCCCGCGCAGCCCGCCCGTGTCACCGCAGGCCGCCGTGACCACCGCGGTCGCCGTCAGCACGGTGACGGCGAGGGCGGTGCGCGCGGGACGAGTGCGCGCGGGGCTGGTGCGGGGCACGGTGCTCCTGGGTGCGAGGGTGATCGATGACCCAGTACACCCTATTCATCCGGAGAATTCCCTCGGAGGGCCGGTCCGTGGGACGTCTCGGAGGGCCGGTCCGTGGGGTGCCCCGGAGAGCCGGTCCGTGGGATGCCCCGGGGAAACGGTCACGCACCGCCCGCTCCCACCCTGCCCCGCCCCGGAACTCCACCCGCGCTACTCCGTCAGCTCCTCCAGCAGCCGCGCCGTCGAAAGACCCGTCCGCAGATAGTCCACGAACAGCTCGTTGTGCAGGGCCCATGGCGAACGCCGGCCCCTGATCAGCCGTATCGCCTCGTCGGCGGCGCCGCCGCGCTGGACGAGCGTCTGCGCGACGACCAGCCCGGAGCGGTTGTAGCCGCTGTAACAGCGGACGAGGACCTTTCGGCCCTCGTCCATCGCGTCGCTCGCGGCCCGCGCGAGCCGGATGACGCCCGCGAGCTGCGTCCCGTCCAGCGGCCCGTCCGGTATCGGCCACACATGGTGCTCGACGCCGGGATCGGGCCCGTGCCCCGGCAGCCTGAGCAGCGTCTGGACGAGGTCGAACTCGTCCCGCACCACAGCGAATTCGAGTTGTCCGGAGGTCCCCCTGAACTCGTGCCCGCCCATCCACAGTCCGGGCACGATCTCGCTCCACGGGGTGTCCGGAGCCGGTACGTCGGGTTGCTTCCTGCGGGTACGCAACAACGCCTCCCCAACTCCACGCCCAACTGGTCTCAAAGGTAACCGGGTTCTTGCCCGGGGAGCACCCCGCCTGTTCCCATGGTCAAGGGGTGATGGTGCATGACCGGACTACGCGTCGTACCCGCCTGGCGGCATGGCCAGGAGCGGCTCTACGTCTGTCTCACAGACGGCAGGAACATCGCCTGGTACGACCGTGAGGCGGCCAGGGTCAATCTGCTCAGCGAGGACGAGAGAGAAGACGTCCTGGAAGCCCTCGGTCCTTTCCTCACGGGCCCGGTGACCGTGGGCCCGCCACCCGTCCCGACCCCGGCCGAGCTGGCCCGGCTCTCCCTCCACCCGGACGACGACCTGGCGCCCAACCGCCCCGGCGAGGCGCTGCTGGTCGACCTGGACCGGGAACCGGGGTCCGCCCACCGCCTCCGCGCGGACCCGCGCCGCCGGGCTCTCACGGCGGAACAGACGGTCGGCGAGGCCCTGGACCGGCTGGACGGCGCGGGCTGGCACGCCCTGCACTCGGTCCCGCTGCCGGGCGGCGACCGCGTCCACCACCTGGTGATCGGGCCGGGCGGCCTCTTCGCCGTGCACACGCTGTACGCGCGCAAGCAGCGGGTGACGGTCGCCGACCCGATGGTCGCGCTGGGCCGCCGCGAGCCCCAGCCACTCCTGCGCCGCGTCCGCGCCGACGCCGACCGGGCCTCGTACGCCCTGACGGCCGAGGTCCATCCGGTACTGGCCCTCGCCGGCCCCGCCGACGTCTCGGTCACCGCGCCGCTCCGCGAGGTCCGCGTCCTCCAGGACACCGACCTCTCGGGCCTGGCCCGCCTCGGCGGAGTCCTCAAACCGGCGGACGTGGAAGCCCTGCACGCGATGGCCCGGGACCGGGGGACGTGGGTCCGGGTGTGACGGTCACGGCAGCGAGCCCGCCGCGTCCGGGTCCATGAGCGGGGCCAGCAGGTCGCCGTACTCCTCAAGGCGTGGGGCGATGTCCGAGGCCCGGAAGGCCAGCCGGTCCGGGTCCCGGCATTCCTCGACCTCGGACCAGGTCACCGGCGTGGAAACAGTCGGCTCGGGGCGGGCGCGCAGGGTGTAGGGGGTGGCCGTCGTCTTGCGGGCCGCGTTCTGGCTCCAGTCGACGAACACCTTGCCCGGCCGCAGGCTCCGCGTCATCCGGTGCACGACGAGCCGGGGCAGGGCCCGCTCGGCCTCGACGGCGAGCTGTTTGGCGTACTCGCTGACCCGCTCGGACGGCGTCGGCCGCAGCGCGGCCAGCAGGTGCAGCCCCTTCGCGCCCGAGGTCTTGGCGTGCGCGTCGACACCGTCCGCCGCGAGCCGCTCGCGCAGCCACAGCGCGACCTCGCAGCAGTCGACGATCGTGGCGGGCGCCCCCGGATCGAGATCGAACACGATCCGGTCGGCCTCCGCGGGCGCGCCGATCACCCACTGGGGCGTGTGGAACTCGGTGACGAGATTCGCGGCCCACATCAGACTCGCCAGATCCTGTACGAGCACCATCCGCGCCGGCCCCTCCGACCGCGGCACCTCGGCGGTGGTGACCCAGTCGGGCGTACCCGGCGGAACGTTCTTGGTGAAGAACACCTGCCCGTCCGGCCCGTCGGGATAGCGCAGGAAGGAGACGGGCCGGTCCCGCAGATGGGGCAGGAGCGCGGCGGCGGTGGTGGCGTAGTAGTGCAGCACCTCGCCCTTGGTGAAGCCGGTCGCCGGATACAGCACCTTCTCCAGATTGCTGAGCGCGAGCCGTCTCCCCTCCACCTCTGTGATGGGCGTCATACGATGAGAATCTCACGCGATTGGTCAGAGACCTGAGCAAACCGACCGAAAGGGTGCTGCACGTGAGATCCATATGGAACGGCGCCATCTCGTTCGGCCTGGTCAGCATCCCGATCAAGCTGGTGAACGCCACCGAGAGCCACTCGATCTCCTTCCGCCAGATCCACACCGAGGACGGCGGCCGGATCCGGTACCGCAAGTACTGCGACCTGGAGGACCGCGAGGTGACCTCCGCCGAGATCGGCAAGGGGTACGAGGACGCGGACGGCACGATCATCCCGATCACGGACGACGACCTGTCCCACCTCCCGCTCCCCACGGCCCGCACGATCGAGATCGTGGCCTTCGTCCCGGCCGACCGGATCGACCCGCTCCAGATGGACGCGGCGTACTACCTCGCGGCGGGCGGCGCCCCCGCGGCGAAGCCGTACACCCTGCTGCGCGAGGCCCTGAAGCGCAGCAACAAGGTCGCGATCGCCAAGTACGCCCTGCGCGGCCGGGAGCGCCTCGGCATGCTGCGGGTCGTGGACGAGGCGATCGCCATGCACGGCCTGCTCTGGCCGGACGAGGTCCGCGCCCCTACGGGCGTCGCCCCGGACGTCGACGTCACCGTCAACCCCAAGGAACTCGACCTGGCCGACGCCCTGATGGACACCCTCGGCGAGGTCGAACTCTCCGACCTCCACGACGAGTACCGCGAGGCGCTGGAGGAGGTCATCGCGGCCAAGGCGGCGGGCGAGTCCATCCCCGACGCCCCGGCCCCCGCGTCCGGCGGCAAGGTCCTGGACCTGATGGCGGCCCTGGAGAAGAGCGTCCGGGCGGCGCAGGAGTCCCGGGGCGAGGGAACGACGGAGGAGGACGGGGGCGTACCGGAAGCGGGCCGGGCGGAAGAGGCCGAGGTCCGCCGCCTTCCGCAGCGCAAGTCCGCGCGTACGGCGCCGAAGCAGTCGACCGGCAAGAAGTCGACGTCCACGGCGGCGAAGAAGACGGCCGCGAAGAAAGCGACGGCGTCCGCCAGCAAGTCGACGGCGAAGTCGGCGCAGGGGACGAAGAAGGCGGCGGCGAAGAAGACCACGGCCGCCGCGAAGAGGACGACGGCGGCCAAGAGCACCGCGGCGGCCGGGACCACGGCGAAGAGTGCTGCCAAGAGCACTGCCAAGAGCACTGCCAAGAAGGCGGCGCCCCGCAGGCGTTCGGCCTGACGCGCCTCCTCGGACCGGGCC
The DNA here is from genome assembly GCF_053599215.1 of Streptomyces sp. NPDC001002. Lineage (NCBI taxonomy): Bacteria > Bacillati > Actinomycetota > Actinomycetes > Kitasatosporales > Streptomycetaceae > Streptomyces > Streptomyces sp. NPDC001002. Next base: position 52,656 of record NZ_JBSFLV010000034.1, read on the forward strand.
TGAACTGGGCGTCGCTGGCGCTCGATGTCACTCTTTCGTCATGGCGATGATCGGCTGAACGCATCCGTTTCCTATAGGAAGCCGGGCTAGGGTTGGCGGTCCAGCAGCGAGGTGTGGGAGGCCCGATGTCATCGATACCGATGGGGCTGTTCGGTCGGGAGCAGTCACTGGACGCCATCGACGGTCTCTTCGACCGACTGCGCGGGGAGACCCCGATCGACGCGTGGGGCCCCGAGGGCGGGGCGATCGAGCGCACGCTGCTGCTCGTGGGCGAGCCAGGTATCGGCAAGACCTCGCTCCTGGAGGCCGCGGCCAAGAAGGTCGACGACCTTGGCGGACAGGCCCGTTGGGTGGTCGGCCGGCCCGAGGAGGCGGGGCTCGCCTTCAGCGGACTTGACGCTCTCCTCCATCCCTGGCACAAGACCCTGGCCGGCATCGACGCCGAGGACAGGTCGATGCTCCAGACCGCCCTGCGCGGGGGAGAACCGGCCACCGGCGGCACACTCGCACTGGCCGGGGCGCTGCTCCGGGTGCTGTCCACGTGGGCCGACACGGGACCGGTCCTGGTGATCATCGACGACCTCCAGTGGCTCGACCAGTCCTCCCACGACCTGCTGAGCCTCTGCGCCCGCCGCCTCGAAGGCGAGCCCGTGGGCTTCCTCCTCGCCTCCCGTCCTACGGGACTGCCGGCCGGGTGGATGCGCCAGAGCACCCTGCACCGGCTGGAGGACCTCGACGAGATCCAGGCCGCCCGCCTCCTCGACTCCCTCGCGACACCGCCGGAGGGCCGGACCCGTCGGCAGGTGCTGCGGCAGGCCGGCGGCAACCCGCTCGCCCTGGTCGAGCTGTCCCGCGCGGCGGCCACCCGCTCGATCGGCGAGGAGTGGGTCGGCCTCGAACTCCCCCTCACCGAACGCCTGGAACAGCTCTTCGCCGCCGACCTGGAGCCCCTTCCGCGACCGACCCGCCGCCTCCTCACGTTGGCCGCGGTCGCCGACCTGCCGGACATGGCGGCGCTGGCGGAGATCCTGGGCGATGTGCTGCTGCCGGAACCGGAAGATGCGGGGTTGGGGGAGGGGCGGGAGGCGGGGGGTAACTCGCGGGAGGTGGACGGGGGTTCGCTGGATTCGTCGGTCAAGTCGCAGGAAGCGCGAGGCAACTCGCAGGACGCGGATGAGGGTTCACAGGACCCGTCGGTCAACTCGCAGGAGGCGGATGGGGGTTCGCAGGACTCGTCGGTCAACTCACAGGAGGCGGATGGGAGTTCGCAGAACTCGTCGGCCAGCTCGCAGGAGACAGATGGGGGTTCGCCGGACCCGTCGGTCAACTCGCCGGACGCGCAAGGCAACCCACCGGACCCGCACACCCCGACCCGTCGAGCCCAGGTCGCCCGGGCCGCCGACGAAGCCTGGGCCGTGGCCGAGAAGGCCGGACTGCTGACCCTCCGGGAAGGCGTGGTCCGGTTCCGGCATCCCCTGGTCCGGTCGGCCGTCCTGGCCGCCGCGCCGTTCGACGAGCGGTCCCAGGCGCACCGCCTGATCGCGTCCGTGCCCGACCTCGACGAGGACCGCCGGGCCTGGCACCGGGCCGCCGCCATGGTCACGGCGGACGAGAGCGTGGCCGCCGCCCTGGAGGCCACCGCGGAACGCGCCCGCCGCCGCGGCGGCTACGCGGCGGCCGCGATGACCCTGGAACGGGCCGCCCAGCTCAGCCCACGCACGGACGACCGGGTCCGCCGGCTCAACGCGGCCGCCGAGTTCGCGGCATGGGCCGGCCATCCGCGTTGGGTGGCCGAACTCACCTCCACCGTCGCCGCCATCGCCCACACCGACGAGGCCCGGGTGCTGGCCGACACGATGGGCGGCTGGGCGTTCGTGCTGACCAGCCGGCACGGCGAGGCGATGGACCGCCTGATGGCGGCCGCCGACGCCTCGTGGCCGGACCGGCCCGACCGGGTCATGGACGCGCTCGGCACCGCGGCCACGGTCGGCTACCAGAGCGGCGACCCGCGGTTCCGCACGGCCATCCTGAACCGCTACCGACGGCTTCCGCCCCGTGAACCGACCTTCGACTCGGCCTGGGTGCTCGCCAGTTGTGACGTGCTCGCCTCGCGCGAGGAGGCCCTCGACCATCTGCACCGGGCGGCCGCCCAGGAGGACAAGTCGCTCATGGCCTGGGCGGCACTCGGCGCCGCCGCGTGGGCGCTGGACGAGACCGAGATGGCCGTACAACTGCTCGGCACCATGCTGGAGATCTACCGTCAGGCCGCCACCGCCGGAGCGAACGCCACCGTCGCCTCGGCGCACGCGCTCGCCCTCTTCGAGGTCGGCCGCTGGCCCGCGGCCCTCGCCAGTCTGAGCGAGTCCGTCCGGGCGGCGTCCGCCGCAGGCGGGATGGAGATCGCCACCGTCAGCAATCACATCCTCGCCAGCGCGCTCGCCGCCGTGCGCGGCGACAGCGAGCGCGCCCGGCAGACGCTCGCCGACGCCGTCCGCGACTACGACCTGCGCGGCACCCGCACCTTCGACGTACGCGCCCGTCAGGCGAGCGCGCTGGCCGCACTGGCGGAGGGCGATCACGAGGTCGCGTACTTCCACCTCAGCCGGTACTTCCACCGCGACGGCAGCCCCGTGCATTACCACAGCTCGTACCACGGACTCGGCGACCTGGCGGCCAGCGCCGTACGCACGGGCAGGTCCGCGGAGGCGCGGGTCACGCTCGACACGGCCATGGGGCAACTGCCCGCCAAGATCTCGCTGCGGCTGCATCTCATCCTGTGCCGGGCCCAGGGCCTGCTCACCGACGACGCCACGCGCGCCGAAGAGCTGCTCCGCGAGGCGGCGTTCACCCCCGAGGGCGACCAGTGGCCCTTCGAACGCGCCCTCGCGCTGGCCGACTTGGGGGAGTGGCTACGTCGTCGTCAGCGCCCTGCCGATGCCCGCGCACCCCTGGGTGAGGCACTGGAACTCTTCCAGGGGCTCGGGGCGGTGCCCTGGGCGACCCGCACGGCAGCGGAGTTGCGGGCCACCGGCGTCGACACCGCCGAGGGGCGGCGCCCGGACGCGACCATGGAACTCACCCCGCAGCAGCTGGCCATCGTCCAACTCGCCGCGCAGGGACTGTCGAACAAGGAGATCGCGGCCCGGCTGTTCCTCTCGCCGCGCACGGTCGGCTTCCACCTCAACCGGGCGTTCCCCAAGCTCGGGGTCACCTCACGTTTCCAACTGCGGGACGTCGTCGCCTGAACGGGCAGAAAGACCGGCCCGATGACTACCTGAGAGGGCAAGTCAGGTCGTCTGACAGAAGCCGCCGATGCCGCCGGCCCACCAGACTGACGACCAGCCGAAGGCGCACCCGAAGCCTGGGCGTACCGCCCCTCTCAGCTGCCGAAACAGCAGCGCAGCGCACCGTGGCGCCCTACCCAGAACACAGGGAGAGTGCAGGATGAGCCGCACGATTTCCCGCTTGCCCGGACAGGACGAGCGGCTGTTCCTCTCACCGCCGGACCTCCGGGCCGGTGGCGACGCGGTGACCGGCACGTCCTCGGTGAGGGACGCGGTGTCCGGTACGTCTTCGGCGGGTGACGTGGTGACGGGCACGACCTCGGCGAGTGACAGTGACCTGGCGACCGGCACGTCCTCCGCGAGTGACGCGATGACCGGCACGCTCTCGGCGGGTGACGTGGTGACGGGCACGTCCTCGGTGAGGGACGCGGTGTCCGGCACGTCCTCCGCGGGTGGCACGGTGACCGGCACGTCCTCCGCGGCGAGTGACATGGTGACCGGCACGCTCTCCGCGACGGACCCGTGCGCCCCGTTCCGCCTCGTGGGGCGGTCGGCGGAGCTGCGGGTCGTGCACTCGCTGCTCGCCGCGGCCGTCGACAAGGGCGCCGCGCTGATGCTGACCGGAGCGGCCGGGGTGGGCAAGACCGCGCTGCTCGACGAGGCGGCGCAGCGGGCGGCCGACGCCGGCTTCCGGGTGCTGCGGGTCACCGGGTCGCAGTTCGACCGGACCGTCGGCTTCGCGGGGCTGCACCAGATGCTGCAGCCGCTGTCCGAGGAGATCGCGGCCCTGCCGTCCCGGCAGGCGGCGACCCTGCAGGCCGTACTCGGACTGTCCGACGAGCAGCCGGTGGAGTTCATCGCCATCGCCAGCGCCGTACATGCCCTGCTCTCTCAAATCGCCACCAGGGCAAGGCCGTTGGCACTGGTCGTCGACGACGCGGCCTGGCTGGACCGGCCCAGCGCGATGGTGCTGGGGATCGTCTCCCGCTACGTACGCACCGGATCCATCGCCCTGCTGGCCGCGTCCCGGACCGGCGACGAGTCCTTCCTGAGCGGCACCGGGATGGCCACGCACGAGATCCAGCCGCTCGACGACATCGCGGCGACCGCGTTGGTGGCGGAACGATTCCCCGCCCTGGCTCCCCGGGTTCGCCGGCGCCTGGTCGCGGAGGCCTGCGGCAACCCGCTGGCCCTGCTCGAACTGCCCAGCACGCTCAACACACCGCAGCAGACCGAGCGCAGCACACTGCCGGCCGTCCTCCCGCTGACCGAGCGGCTCAAGCGGATCTACTGCGAGGGCGTCAGCGCCCTCCCGGCCGGCACCCGCAAGCTGCTCCTGCTCGCGGTCCTGGACGGCTCCGGCGAGCTGCGCACCTTGCGGCGCGCCATGGCGACCCCCGAGGCGCAGCCCGGACTGTGCCCCGCCGAGCGCGGCGGCCTCGTACAAGTCGACGTAGAGACAGGGAAGTTGGTTTTCCGGCACCCGCTGACCCGGTCCGCCGTCATGGAACTGTCGACCAGCGCCGAGCGCCGGTGGGCCCATCAGGTGCTCGCCGAGGAGTTCCCGGCCGGCTCCGAACGGCGGGCCCTGCACCTGGCCGACGCGGCGGTCGGACCCGACGAGCACGTGGCCGGTCTGCTGCACGAACTCGCCTACGGCACCCTGCGCCGCGGAGACGCCGTCGGCGCCATCAACGCCCTGCTGCGCGCCTCTGAACTCAGCACCACCGGGGCGGCCAAGGGACGCAGGCTCGCCGAGGCGGCCTGCCTGGGGGCCAACGTCACCGGCGATCTGCGCAACGTGCGCGACCTCCTGGACAACGCCACCGGCGCGGACTCCCGGGCCACCACGTCCCTCCCGGCCGCCGTCGCCGCGGCCAGCCAACTCCTCAACGGCGAAGGCGACGTTGACACCGCCCAGCGGCTCCTGGTCAACGCGATCGACAACGATGCCACCCTGCGGCCGAGCGACGACACCATGCTCTCCGAGGCGCTGCACACCCTGCTCAGGGTCTGCTTCTTCAGCGGCCGACCGGACGTATGGCGCTCCGTCGACACCGCGCTGGACCGCCTCCATCCCGATGCCGTGGGCCATCAACTCCCCGTTCTGCGCGCCACCTTGGGCGACCCGGCCCACCTGGCCCTGCCCGTACTGCCCCGCCTCGACGAACTGATCTCCGGCCTCCACCGCGAGACGGACCCCACCCGTATCGTCCGTACGGCCGCCGCGGGCTCCTACGTCGACCGCCTGCTGGGCAGCCGCAGTTCACTCCGGCGCGTCGTCGACGACGGCCGCGGCGGCGGAGCCGTCACCCTGGCGATCGAGGCCCTCTTCCTCCTGGCCAACGACGCCTACACCACAGGCCAATGGGACGACATCCCCGCCCTCACCGACGAGGGCCTGGGCTGGTGCACGACGCACAACTACCGCCTCCAGGCCTGGCCGGGCCGCTTCCTGCAGGGCCTACTGGCGGCGGCCCGAGGCGACGAAGGCACCGCCCGCACACTCGCCAACACCCTTGTCTCCTGGGGGAATCCACGAGGCCTGGGCATCCTGCGCACTTACTCCGCCCACATCAAGTCCCTCTCCTCGCTGGGCAACGCGGACTTCGGCATGGCGTACTACCACTTGACGTCGGTGACGGAGGCCGGCCGCCTGACGTCTCCTCACGACCTGTGGCTGCTCTGGGACTTCGTGGAGGCCGCGGCCCACAGCGGCCACCACGCGGAAGCGGCGGCCCACTTGGAAGCGATCGGCGCGCTGGGAATCCGTCGACTCTCCCCACGCCTGGCGATGATCGCGGACGGCGCGGCAGCCATAGCCGACCAGGGCTCGGTGGACCGGGACCTCTTCGAACGCGCCCTCGCCACCCCCGGCGCCGAGTGCTGGCCCTTCGACCTGGCCCGCATCCACCTCGCCTACGGCGAACGCCTCCGCCGGGCCCGGGCCAGCGTCGCGGCCCGCCCCCACCTGACCGCCGCCCTGGCCACGTTCGAACGCTTGGGCGCGGCCCCCTGGACCACCCGAGCGGCGAACGAACTCCGCGCGACAGGCCTCCAGACCCGCCCCACGGACCCCACGGAGACCCGCCCTTCCCCCCTGACCCCCCAGGAATGGCACACGGCCCAACTGGCGGCAACAGGCCTGACGAACAAACAGATAGCGGCCCAACTGTTCCTGTCCCCACGGACGGTCGCGGCCCACCTCCGCAACGCCTATCCCAAGCTGAACATCACGTCTAGGGCGGGGTTGCGGGATGCGCTGACGGGGTTGGCGGGGGAGGCGGAGGGCTAGCGAAGCGGCAGGGGAGGGGCGTGGGAGGGCTGGCGGAGGGTTAGAGGCCACGCAGGCATCGCGCGAACGGTTGTTCGCCTGCTCAACTGCCCCGATACTGACCCGATGTTGATCAACTTGATTCTCCGAGTCCTGCCGTTCTGGATCCGCGAACCCCTCCTCATCGCCGTCTGCCTCTCCTTCTCCGGCCTCGCCCTCTACTGGTACTTCATGGTCGGAGAGTGGCAACGAGCAGCGTTCGGCGTGGCGTTCCTCGCGGTCGCGGTCCTGAGGGGGTTCGTTCTGCGAGGTGAGTTGAGATCGCGCCGAAGAGCCGCGGACCAGCCGACCACATGAACCCGCACCCGGCGGCTCGCCATGGCGTCCCGGTGGGGAGTGGGTGGACGGCTTCGGCGCGCAGCCCGTCGAGCATGAAGGCGACACCGCGCCGCCAGACGCCGGGAGGCGGGGCCTTGGCGGCACGGGCGATGCCGAGGACGGAGAACCTGTCGTCACGGCTGAAGTCGGGACGCAGGGCACGGGCCGGCTGGGCCTGCCTGATCTGGTGCGGTGGTGGTGCGGAAGCAGACTGCATGTCTGCGTCTGTCAGGAGCGGTTGTGGAGGGTCGCCGTTCCGTACGGTGTGCCGCTGTCGGGGTGCTCGTGGGGGAGCGGGTCCCGCACGAGGTGGGTGTCGCGTTCGCTGGACGCGCCGATCTCCTGGTAGTTGCGGCGGCCCTCTCGGAGGCTCAGACCGTGGTTGGGGCCTCCTCGGACCTCATCCGCGTTGTGCTCGTCCTGCCCGTCGTCCTCCCAGAAACAGACCGGGCAGATCTCGTACATCCCGCGCTCGGCGAGGGTGATGAAGCCGCAGCAGGGGCAGCGGTACGGTCCGTCCTCGGCGCTACCGCGGACATTGATATAGGTCACGGCTCCACCCTTGCCCACCAACACCGCAAGGGCCCACGACTTTTGGCGGGGTGACTTGTCAGGCAGAAGCCTCGCACCGTTCGCCCCTTACGGCCTGGCGGGCAGGCCAAGGCGGTTGTCCAGGTCACCGGGTCTAAGAGCTCGTGACAAGATCTTGTTGAAGTGCCCTGCTCGGGCGGGACTGTTGTGACGATCTGACCGTTCGGTAGGTGTGACGACTCGAGCGTGGATCGTGGACGACGACTTGTGGGCGCTGATCGAACCATTGCTGCCGCCCTGGCCCAAGCGGTCGCCGGGGCCGAAACCGGTGTCGGACCGGTTGTGCCTGCAGGGCATCCTGTATGTCCTGCACCAGGACGTCGCCTGGCAGCTCCTGCCCCTGGAGCTGGGGTTCGGCTCAGGACAGACCTGCTGGCGGCGTCTGGATCGCTGGCAACAGACAGGGGTCTTCGACCAGTTGCACCGCATTCTGCTCGCGAAATTGAATGCGGCCGGCGAACTCGACTGGTCTCGCGTGTGCGTGGACGGCTCCCACGTCCGCGCGAAAAGGGGGGAGCCGCGACCGGCCCGTCGCCGGTCAACCGGCACAAGGCGGGTAGCAAACACCATCTGATCTGCGACGGGAAGGGCACCCGCTCAAGGTGCTCACCACTGCGGCAAACGTGAATGACATCACCCAGACCCTCGCCCTCGTCGACGGCATTCCGCCCGTCGCCGGACGTCCGGGCCATCCCCGCCGACGCCCCGACGCCCTGCTGGGCGACAAGGCATACGACTCCCGGGCCGTCCGTCATGAACTGCGCAAACACCGGATCGTGCCGGTGATCTCCCGCAAGGGCGCCCCGAACATCCAAGGGCTGGGCAAGCTCCGCTACGTCGTCGAGCAGACCTTCGCCCTGCTCCACCAGTTCAAACGCCTCGCTGTCCGATGGAACGACGCCTCGAACTCCACAACGCCTTCCTCTCGTTGGCCTGCAGCCTGATCTGCTGGCGGCGCCTCATGAGGAACCACTCATGAACGTACTGCGAGCTCGAAACCGACAAGCGCCGAAGGGGCGGGTCGTGAGAGGGTGCGGTTCGATCTGGGATTGGGGAATTGTGGGGCTGATCTACGGCTACGACATCTATCTGCGTCCTCGGAATGTCGCCAGGGCGTTGGCCAGTCTGGCCGAGCTGGCGCCACCGTCCCGTGCCGTGCCGCCGCTTGAGGTCGCCCTGCCCGGCGGTGACCGGCTCGTCCTCCCGTTCACGTCACATTTCAAGAGCGAGCCGGTCGACTGCTCCACGACCAGCACGCTCGAGCTCGACACGTCCCTCATGTTCGACGTCGATGATGCACTGCGTGAGTACGCGCGGACGAACGGCCCTGAACCCGAGGCGGACGGACGCATCCAGATCGGGTACATCTACGCGACGATCCGGTTCGAGTCCGTTCTGCACCCTGGCTACACGTCGGTGGGTTGCTGGGCAGCGACGTCGGGGATGAGCCGCTTGTTTGCGCGGTCGGCCAACATAAGGAAGGTGTTCACCGACCTCACCGGCGACAGCGGAGGAGTGTGCTGCCTGTTCGACACTGGCGACGGCGCCCCAGAGCAAGTGTGCTGGCTCAACGGTGAACCCACCCAGGAGATAGTCCCCGGTCCCCGCTTTCCAGATCGGCGAGCACTTGCGGCGGCTTGGTCCGACCCCGAGAAATGAGCATCGGCACTCCCTCACTGAGACCACAAGATCGTGTTACGAGCTCTTAGTGTTGTCTGGGGTCTTGGGGAGCTGGGGTTTTGTTGCTCAGGGCGCGTCTCATATGCGGCTAAGTGGTCGTCATTGGTCGGCGCTGTTTCTTGTTGAGCAACCTCGGACAGCCTAGGGGCGGCCCAGTTTTGATCGGTCCAAGTCCTCCCCTCCACCCACGACAGACAACTTCGAGGCGGTCTGTTTGAACATCAGCCACGGCAGTTGGCCACGATGCTGGGTTCACCGACCTATCCGGCCAGCGCCTCGTTACCCTATAAGCCCCAGCCAGGCGAGGGGCTCATGGTCGACCAGAACAAGGCTCGCCGCCAGACCGTCACTGTCTCTTCGGGGCCGTTCGCCGGGGAGCGCGGAATATCTGCTAGGCGGCGGGTAGGACCTGGGGAAGCGCTTTGGAAAACATCTCGTACGCACCCAGCAGGCCTCGGCGCTGATCGAGCCAATGTTGTTTCAAGGGTGAGTCGTAATTCGTCACATGGGCAGGGTCACGGCGGAGGGCATCGACGGCAAAGAGTGCCTGTTCAAGCAACCTAAGGGCTGCACCCGAAATACGCTCAAGCTCCGCGACCTCACACACCACCACAAGATCGAAGTGCCCTCGGAGCACTGCTCCTTCCGCTTTGCGTAGCTTGTCGCGCGCCTCGCTTGGCTGTTGCCCATCGCTGAGGATGTAGATCAGTTCGTCAAGGGCATCGATTGCCTCTCCTAGCTTTGCTTGGAAGGCGAGGCAGTTTTGGCGACGCCACTCATCATGTTGACGCCGCCGCTCCTCTTCCCTGCTCTGCTTGTCCAACTCGCTCTGCTGAAGCACCTGTACACGCGTGCTACGGGCTGTCAATCCGGCCCCCACAGCAACCCCTGCTGTGCCCGCGAGTCCTGCTAAGCCTGCGGCCCAGACCGCAGCGACCCCCTGATCCATAGAAGCATTTTGCCGTGCTCATTGCCGGCAGGGTAGAGCTGGGCCACCATCGTCGGTCACGCTGGCATGACCGCCTCCGAACAACACCCGCAAGGTCATCAGCTTGGGAAGCTCGGGTTTTCTGACGGCCATTGCTCCGTTGACCTGCGGCGGGGTGGTCTCGGGGCCTTGGTCGCATCCGTGGCCGGTCCCCGCTGTTCCCCGTGGTTCCCCGCAGGATCTGGCACGCGAATGGCACGACCCGTTCGCTGCGGAGAACCCTGGGCGGAAGCTCGGTTTGGGGCCTGAGCCTCAGCCGACGACAGTCAGCCACGACGGCGGGCGTGTCGACCGATCAGGCGCGCGTGTGTTTCGCTGTACCGCCATCGGCCCCAGCCACGCTATCCAAGGTTTTCGTCGACCAGAGCAACTCGTGACGGCCGGTTCGCAAGGATGCAACCGATGCACTCGGCTTGGGAAGCTGCGAGCATTTGCGGAAGGTTGGAGTGCTGGCCTGGGCGAACGACCGAATTTCGCTCTCTCCGACCTTGGCCTCGTTTACCGTGATCTCCCACTGTTCCCCGCTCGTTCAAGTGCGCTTGTGATGCATAGAAACCCGGGGGTGATGCTCACCGGGCTCGGTCGGGAAGGGCTCCTAACGAGGATCCCGGTAGAAGTCCCTGGTCGACGCCTTGCTATCCACGTCCGCGAGGAACTCGCACCATCTTCGCTCCCAAATATCCACTAGATTTCTGAGTTCGCCGATCGAATAGTTTCGGCCAACTTCTTCGGGCGTGCGCTGACCGTGAGCGATGCTGTTACGTTCAGAAACGACGGTGTTGATGCGCCCCCACGCTTCCCGAAGAATAGGGCCGGGAGGGTTTAATCCATAGACTTGGCACAATGTGGCTACCTGGGCGGTCTTCATGTGACTTCCGTCGTTTGGGAAAATATTCGAGTTAATAGAGCAGGCCTTGTCGAGAAGTGCATCGATTATTCCTCTTCCGGAGCCCTTCCAGATTTGCGGCGCAGAGATATCTGTAAGCGCCCGCAGCTTTGCGTGAATAGCGAATACCTGGAATTCAGGCTTGAGTCTTCTGTTGCCGAGCTTCAATTGAACGGCGGATTCCAGAAGAGTGCGAGATATCCCTTTTAGGAGATTCTCGTACGCGGCATACAGGAGCACGATGCTGAGGCCTCTTGTTTCTCGCGAGACGTCAATAGGTGCTGTTGCTCCTGGGGCGCCTGGAGATGAGTCCGTGGCGTCAAGAAGTTTGCGTACAACCGCGATGCGCTGTCGAAACTCCTTCTCTAGCGGGCTACGGTCAAAGATCGGGCGCCTACCCAAGGAACTTTCCCTTGGCGAGCTCAATTCGGCCGCGTACGCGCGGCCTGCTGTTGGTGGCGCCGGTTACAAAAGCCCGAAGCTCTTCCGAGAATACCCAATTCATGTCAGGTACCCCGATCTTAGGGTTTTCACGGAGAGCCAGCGCTGCGCCTACGGATACGGCTTCGAATAGGTTGACAGGAGTCTGCCCCTTCCTGCTCTTGAGGCCATCTGGGAAGCATGAGGCTAGGTATTTGAAGGTGCTGTTAAATACCGCTTCCCTCGACGAGATCTTTGGCGCTTTGTGAGCGTCTGCAATGAAGTCGTCAAGGAAATCTTTGACCGAGTGGTCAAATTTCTGGTAGCGGTCAAGGAAGGCAAAGAATCGAAGGACGTAATCTTCGCGAGTTCCGTCCTTCTGTCGGGCGACAGGAAGCTTGACAATGGTGTTGAAGTTTTCGTCTTCGGCAAGCCTTCCAAGGAGGTCAACAAATTCTCCTCTATATACGCACTCGCGGATCTCCTGATCGGTGAGCTCGATTCCGCCGGTGTTCAGACGCTCGAACAAGTCGTAGCGTACTTGCAGTTCGCTCTTGTCGTTAAGAATGATGATCTTGAGAGGCCGGTCCTCGAATGTGGTGCGAATATCCTCAGGCAATCCGTCGAAGGCGTAGCCTTCGAAGGTGGTCAGCTTCTCAAGGTCGGTTAGGCGAAGAGGGTCGCCGTCCAGGTTTGCGGCGCTTCTCGTGTCCTCATCTCCGGCGAAATTAACCAGGGTGAGTAGTCTTTGGAGGCCGTCGACCACCTCCCAGCGGGTCTGTTCTCCGCTAGCGCTATTAGTTGCCATGAATAGTGGAGGGACAGGAATCCCCAGCATGACTGACTCGATTAGGCGCGACTGGCGGGACTTATCCCATCGAAATTGACGCTGGTAGACAGGAGCGATATCGATCCGCCTTTTGCTGACACGCCGCAGAAGCTCGTCCACAGTGACGTCGTAAGTGTCGAAATCGACTTTACGTCGCTGAGCTGCTAGCTGCGTCCGCTGTTCGGTGGGTGCGACGGGCGTAGACACGTTTTCCCTGTCTCTTGGACGGTCAGGTGGATCCTCGATGGAGTATGTCCAACATACTCATATGAGCACCTCTGCGGGGGGTTTCAGGGATCCAATAGCGAGCGGTCGGCGGAGCGGCTTTGAGGTGGCGCTGCTGTGGCGCGAGTGATCATGGCCCCGCAAGCTTGCGATGCGTTGGAGCAGTCTGTGGACCTGCCTGGTAAAGCACAACGTTGGGCTACCTTCTCCTGGCGTCGGCCGGCTGATTGCCATGAGCGCGGCACGGACACCGGCCGGGCTGTCCCCGTCGTCGTGATTGTCGACGAGATCGCGGAACTGTTCCTCGTGGCGAGCCGTAGCGAGAAGGACGAAGCGCACGCGGCCGGCACGGCGTTGATCCGGCTCGCCCAACTCGGCGCCGCGCTCGGGGTGTTCCTCGTCGTGGCCGGCCAGCGAGTGGGATCCGACCTGGGGTCGGGCGTCACGGCACTGCGTGCCCAACTCGGCGGACGTGTGTGCCACCGAGTGGCCGATCCCGGTACGGCGGAAATGGCGCTTGGGGACCTCAATCCCGATGCCCTCAAGGCTGCGCAAGCCATCACCCCCGAGCAGGCCGGTACGGCCGTGCTGGCCTCCGGCGACGGTTGGGAGCGCGCTCGCTCGCACCTTGTCACCGAGGCGGACGCGGAAGCGATCGCGGCCGAGTACGCGCACCTCACCCCGTTCCTGCCCGAGCTGTTCACCGAGGCCAAGTGAGAGGGGGCTGTCGTGCTGGTTTCCATGTCGGCCGTCGTGCTGCTCGGCCTGTGCATCTGGTTCCTGCTGCGCATCCGCTACCTGCGCTGGGCGGACACCCTGCTCTGCGGAACCTTCGGCTTCCTGGTGGCAAAGACAGTTGCCGCGCCGGTGGTTCAGGCGACTCTCCTCGCCGTCAACGGCTTTCTCGGTCAGCTCCGGCTCATCGACGTACTGGCGTGTGTGGGAAGAAGAGAGGCTGTTCGCCCTTCCTCCTGAACGCGTCGATTCGCCATTTTCCGGACGTCCGTACGACCTGCGGCACGCATGCATCACACGATGGCTGAACGCAGGAGTACCCATTGCTGAAGTGGCACGGCGAGTCGGTAACTCACCAGAAGTCATCCATCGCCGCTATCACGGTTGCATTGACGGCCATGAGGAAGCAGCCAACGTCGAGATCGCGAAGTCGCTTGAGGAGGAAGGAGACACGATGTAGCAGCACATCGCGAGATATCAATGGCCGGTGTGGGGCAATCTGCGTCGCCTCTAGGTGCAGAATGTAGATCTCACGGTTTGCTTGCGACCGCATACGCTGCACCAGCGCAGAAGGAAGACCCGACCATGCCATAGAATATGCGTGCCATCATCCCCCGCTTCTTCCATCGAGACCTCGGGGATTTGGCCGCCTCCATGATCTTGAGTGATTCTAGGTTCATTGTGCTGGCGAGCAATGACTCTAAGTCCTTGATGGACTTCTCACCCACTGCCATTATTGCGTTTAGGCGCAGATCGTTAAGTATCGCTCCGAATGAGGATGTTGCGCCGATTAAGCATACGGTGACCGCAAGCGTCACCCGGCCATCATTGATTGCGAGGATGAATGCGTTGGTCAGAAATGCCGCTGTAATTAGGTGGTAGTTGACCACGCTATGTCGCTGATTGGCATACAGCTCGTAGACTGCCCATGCATGACTCAGAGCAGTTTCAAGTCGGTCTGGTGTGCCACTAGGTTGTCCCACGCCTCAAGTGTCCGAGCCAGTGCGCTGCTCTAGCGCCGAATCGATCGGGTCCGGTTGTGAAGGTGCGGCGACGGGCTGAGATCAGCTCCCGCCCGCCCGACCTCCCGCGGAGGATCGCTTGGGGGAAGTCCAATACCTCGGCTCCGGTTCGGGCAGATCTCAGGAGCGCCAGCGGCTGCTGGGCGGTCGGCCGCGAGCGTAGTACGCAGGGGTGTCGCGTGTATCGCAGATAGTGCGTGGACAGTGAGAGGCAACGAGAAAGAGCGGGAGTCAGTGAGACTGACTCCCGCTCTCTCATGTCGGCATCCGCACAGGTCAGAGCATGATTTCCGCTGACTGACTGGCGAGTGCCCCCGGCAGGATTCGAACCTGCGCACACGGCTCCGGAGGCCGTTGCTCTATCCCCTGAGCTACGGGGGCGTGTCGGTGGCGCGGTGTGCGCGGCGACGGGTTGAACACTACCAGCTCCGTGGGGGTGTTCATGAACGGGTTTTGGGGGGTCGGGGCACCGACCCCGCGTCCCTCGCACGGGGTGGAAGTGGGGAAAACCCGGACGCGGTGGCCGGTCCGGACCTACTCTCGAGTTGTGCCAGGCGCGTCGGGCCGGGTTCTTGTTGTGGACGACAACAAGGTCATCCGGCAGTTGATCAGGGTCAATCTCGAGCTTGAGGGTCTCGAGGTCGTGACCGCGGCCGATGGTGCCGAGTGTCTGGATGTCATTCATCAAGTGCGGCCCGATGTGGTCACCCTGGACGTGGTCATGCCCCGGTTGGACGGGCTCAGGACTGCGGCCCGGCTGCGTTCCGACCCGCGGACCCGTGAGCTGCCCCTCGCCATCGTCAGCGCCTGTACTCAGTACGAGGTCGAGAGTGGCCTCGACGTCGGCGTCGACGCGTTTCTCGCCAAGCCCTTCGAACCCGCCGAACTCGTACGCCTCGTACAGGAGTTGATCGAGCGGAAGCGGAGTGGGCGCGGTGGGTGGGATGCGTCGAGCGAGCCGGACGGGGGAGACGGGGCCGGCGGGGGTGGCGGCCTGGGGAGCGCCTTCGGGGCCGTCGGCGAGGCCGAGCGCGCCAGTAGTTAGCAGTGCATGCGCCAGCCGTCAGTAGTCAGTAGTCGGCAGTCCATGCGCCAGCCGTCAGTAGTCGGAGGTCCGTGCGCCAGCCGTCAGTAGTCCAGAGTCCAGTTAGTCGAGCGGCCCAGTAATCCCGTAGCCCCGTAGTTAGTGGTACCGAGTGATGCGCCCGGCGTCGGCGCAAGGGTTGGGTGGGCACCGGAGCCGTTGCCATTGTCATCCCCGACCCGCCCGAGGGCTCCCCTCCGCGCGACCACCCCGTCCACATCCCGGGACCCCACCCAATCCGGCTCGCCTACCCACCCCCCTCCTCCCATACGCTTGTCCCGTGACCCCCGTCGAGCTCTCCCGTACCGTGCTGCGCGCGGTGCGTCGTGCTGTTGACGAGGGGGAACTGAAGGTGACGGTGCCGGAGCGGGCCGTGGTGACCGTTCCTGGGCCCGGGGGCTGTGGCGACTACGCCACGAACATCGCCCTGCAGCTCGCCCGCCCCGCAGGGCAGCCGCCCCGGCGCGTGGCCGAGATCCTGCGGCCGCATCTCGTCGAGGTGGCCGGCGTCGCCGATGTCGTCGTCACCGGGCCGGGGTTCATCAACATCAGCCTCCAGGACGCGGCGGACGGCGCCGCCGCTCTCGTCGAGGAGATTCTGCGCGCGGGTCTGCGGTACGGGCACAGTGACGCCCTCGCCGGACAGGTCATCGAGTTGCGGATTCCGTACGAGATCCGTGCCGAGGTCGTCGCCGACGCGATCGTGCGGATCGTTGCCGCGCAGGGCGGCCGGGTCGAGGTCGAGCACGGTGAACCCGTCAATCTCCGGCCCGTTCCCGCGCCCGAGGACCCCGCCCCGCTCGGCCCCGACGCCGCCCGCTGGGCCCTCCTCCACCCCGCCGCCCACGACCGGCCCCGCATCACCGCCGACCACCTGGTCCAGCGCGCGAGCAACCCCCTCTTCCGGGTCCGTTACGCCTACGCCCGCACTCGCGCCGTCACCCGCAACGCCGCCGCCCTCGGTTTCACCGCCGACCCCGCCGCCATCTCCACCGCCCTCGGCGTCGATGCCGCCGCACCCGGCAGCGCCCCCTTCTCCGGCGAGGCGCCTCCTTCTCTCACCGCCGGTTCGATTGCCGATGACCTCGGGCCAGAAGCCGCCCCCGCCACTACACCCACCCTCGCCGGCAGCGCGCCTCGTCCTCACGTCTCCGGTGCTGCTCCCGTCTCCGACGAGCCTTGTCTGTCCTTCACCGCCGACGAAGTCGCTGCTGGCCCCGGACCAGACGCCGCCGTCCCCGGGACTGTCCCCACCCCCGCCGACGGCGCGCCGCTTCCGTATCTCTCCGGTGCTGCTCCCGCCCCCGACGGGCACTCTCCTTCCTCCACCGCCGACGAGATCGCCGCCGCCCCTGGACCAGAGGCCGTCGCCCCCGCCATCGGACCCACCCCCGGCGACGGCGCGCCGCATCCCCTCACCCCTGGCGCCACCTCCACCGCCCCTGGCCTGGACACCCCCACCCCCGACACCAACCCCAGCCCCACCAGCACCCTCCTCTCCACCACCCCCTCCCTCACCACCCCCCTCCTAACCGCCCTATCCACCCACCCCCCCACCCTCACCCGCGCCGCCACCCACCGCGCCCCCGATCGTCTCGCCCGGCATCTCGTCACCGTCGCCGATGCGACGCTCGCTTTTCTCCCCGCCGTGCTGCCGTTGGGGGACGAGAAACCCTCGGCCGCCCATCGCGCCCGGCTCGCGCTCGCCGAAGCCGCCGGGGCGGTGCTTGCCGGTGGCCTGTCCCTGCTCGGCATCGACGCACCCGATCACCTCTGAGAGAGCAACGAGAGAGCCACACAGCCATGAGCCGTTCCGCACACCCCGCCGGGCCCCGTCACGCCGACGTCCTCCCCGAGGGCCACTACGCCGCCCCGCCCACCGATCTCAACGCCCTCGACTCCAAGGTCTGGGCGCAGACCGTCAGCCGGGACGGAGACGGGGTCGTCACCGTCGGCGGTATCGACGTGAAGACGTTGGCCGAGGAGTTCGGGACCCCGGCCTACGTCGTCGACGAAGCCGACTTCCGGGCCCGGGCGCGTGCCTGGCGCAGTGCCTTCGGGCATGACGCCGACGTCTTCTACGCCGGCAAGGCGTTCCTGTCCCGTGCCGTCGTGCGGTGGCTCGACGAGGAAGGCCTCAACCTCGACGTCTGCTCCGGCGGCGAGCTCGCCACCGCCCTCTCCGCCGGCATGCCCGCCGACCGCATCGCCTTCCACGGCAACAACAAGTCCACCGACGAGATCCACCGGGCCATCGACGCCGGCGTCGGGCGCATCGTTCTCGACTCCTTCCAGGAGATCGTCCGCGTCGCCCACATCGCGCAGTCCCTCGGTAAGCGGCAGCGCGTGCAGATCCGTATCACCGTCGGTGTCGAAGCCCATACTCACGAATTCATCGCCACCGCCCACGAAGACCAGAAGTTCGGGATTCCGCTCGCCGGGGGGCAGGCCGCCGAGGCCGTTCGGCGTGCCCTCCAGCTCGACGGGCTCGAAGTCATCGGCATTCACTCCCACATCGGGTCTCAGATCTTCGACATGTCCGGATTCGAAGTCGCCGCCCATCGCGTCGTCGGGCTGCTCAAGGACATTCGCGACGAGCACGGTGTCGAGCTGCCCGAGATCGACCTCGGTGGTGGGCTCGGGATCGCCTACACCAGTGACGACGACCCCCGCGAGCCCCACGAGATCGCCAAGGCGCTCACCGAGATCGTCACCCGCGAGTGCGACTCCGCCAAGCTGCGGACTCCGCGGATCTCCGTCGAGCCGGGGCGCGCCATCGTCGGGCCGACCGCCTTCACGCTCTACGAGGTCGGCACCATCAAGCCCCTCGACGGGCTGCGCACGTACGTCTCCGTCGACGGCGGGATGTCGGACAACATCCGGACCGCGCTGTACGACGCCGAGTACAGCGTCGCCCTCGTCTCCCGCACCTCCGACGCCGAGCCCATGCTCGCCCGGGTCGTCGGCAAGCACTGCGAGAGCGGGGACATCGTGGTCAAGGACGCGTTCCTGCCGGCCGACCTGGCACCGGGTGACCTCATCGCCGTACCCGCCACCGGCGCGTACTGCCGGTCCATGGCCAGCAATTACAACCATGTGCTCCGGCCGCCGGTCGTCGCCGTCGACGACGGGCAGGCGCGGGTCATCGTGCGGCGCGAGACAGAGGAGGATCTGCTGCGGCTCGATGTGGGGTGAGCAGCGAGGGCCCAGGGGTCCGGACGGCCACGAGAATTCCGGGGCGGAAGATCTTCGGTTTTCCGGGGCCGTAGAAATGAAATCAATGTCTCACGATCCGGACAAAGGACAGAAAGTCCCGTCCGGTGCGTGAGACTGTTCCCACCGTAGCCGGTATGAGGAAACGAGGTCGGATGATGCGTACGCGTCCGCTGAAGGTGGCGCTGCTGGGCTGTGGAGTGGTCGGCTCAGAGGTGGCGCGCATCATGACGACGCACGCCGACGACCTCGCCCAGCGGATCGGTGCTCCGCTGGAGCTGGCGGGGGTCGCCGTGCGGCGGCCCTCCAAGGTGCGGGACGGGATCGACCCGAGTCTTGTCACCACCGACGCCACCGCCCTCGTCAAGCGTGGGGACATCGACGTCGTGGTGGAGGTGATCGGGGGGATCGAGCCCGCTCGTTCTCTGATCACCACCGCCTTCGAGCACGGTGCCTCCGTCGTCTCCGCCAACAAGGCGCTGCTCGCCCAGGACGGCGCCGCCCTGCACGCGGCGGCTCAGGAGGCCGACAAGGACCTCTACTACGAGGCCGCCGTCGCCGGTGCCATTCCGCTGATCCGGCCGCTGCGCGAGTCCCTCGCCGGGGACAAGGTCAACCGGGTGCTCGGGATCGTCAACGGGACGACCAACTTCATCCTCGACAAGATGGACTCCACGGGGGCGGGGTACCAGGAAGCCCTCGATGAGGCGACTGCGCTCGGGTACGCCGAGGCCGATCCCACCGCCGATGTCGAAGGCTTCGACGCCGCCGCCAAGGCCGCCATCCTCGCCGGGATCGCCTTCCACACGCGCGTGCGTCTCGACGACGTCTACCGCGAGGGCATGACCGAGGTGACCTCGGCCGACTTCGCCTCCGCCAAGAACATGGGCTGCACCATCAAACTGCTCGCCATCTGCGAGCGTGCGCAGGACGGCGGGTCCGTCACCGCGCGCGTGCACCCCGCGATGATCCCGCTGAGCCACCCCCTCGCCTCCGTGCGCGGCGCCTACAACGCCGTGTTCGTCGAGTCCGACGCGGCCGGGCAGCTCATGTTCTACGGTCCCGGCGCGGGCGGTTCGCCGACCGCCTCCGCCGTGCTCGGCGACCTCGTCGCCGTGTGCCGCAACCGGCTCAACGGCACTACGGGACCTGGGGAGTCGGCGTACGCGGCGCTGACCGTGTCGCCCATGGGCGATGTCGTCACGCGCTACCACATCAGCCTCGACGTCGCCGACAAACCGGGCGTCCTGGCGCAGGTGGCGACCGTGTTCGCCGAGCACGGTGTGTCCATCGACACCGTGCGCCAGCAGGGCAAGGACGGCGAGGCCTCTCTCGTCGTCGTCACCCATCGCGCGTCCGACGCCTCCCTCACCGGGACCGTCGAGGCGTTGCGCAAGCTCGACACCGTGCGGGGTGTCGCCAGCATCATGCGGGTTGAAGGAGAGTAACCAGCAATGACCCACCAGTGGCGCGGAATCATCGAGGAGTACCGGGACCGGCTTCCGGTGTCCGACAGCACGGAGGTCGTCTCCCTCCGCGAGGGCGGTACGCCCCTCGTGCCCGCGCAGGTGCTCTCCGAGCGCACCGGCTGCGAGGTCCACCTCAAGGTGGAGGGCGCCAACCCCACCGGGTCCTTCAAGGACCGCGGTATGACCATGGCCATCACGCGGGCCAAGGAGGAGGGCGCGCAGGCCGTCATCTGCGCCTCCACCGGCAACACGTCGGCCTCCGCCGCCGCTTACGCCGTGCGCGCCGGGATGGTCTGTGCCGTCCTCGTCCCGCAGGGCAAGATCGCGCTCGGCAAGATGGGCCAGGCCCTCGTGCACGGCGCGAAGATCCTCCAGGTCGACGGCAACTTCGACGACTGCCTCACCCTCGCGCGCGAGTTGAGCGACAACTACCCGGTGGCGCTGGTCAATTCGGTCAACCCGGTGCGCATCGAGGGCCAGAAGACGGCCGCCTTCGAGATCGTCGACATGCTCGGCGACGCGCCCGACATCCACGTCCTCCCGGTCGGCAACGCGGGCAACATCACCGCGTACTGGAAGGGCTACAAGGAGTACGCCGCCGACGGCATCGCCGCCAAGTCGCCCCGCATGTGGGGCTTCCAGGCCTCCGGCTCGGCGCCCATCGTGCGCGGCGAGATCGTCAAGGACCCCTCGACGATCGCCACCGCGATCCGGATCGGCAACCCGGCCTCCTGGCAGTACGCGTTGGCCGCGCGGGACGAGTCCGGCGGCGCCATCGACGAGGTGACGGACCGTGAGATCCTGCGCGCCTACCGGCTGTTGGCCGCGCAGGAGGGCGTTTTCGTGGAGCCCGCGTCGGCCGCTTCGGTCGCCGGTCTGCTGAAGGCGGCCGAGCTGGGCAAGGTCGACCCGGGCCAGACGATCGTCTGCACCGTCACCGGCAACGGCCTCAAGGACCCCGACTGGGCCGTCGCCGGCGCCCCGCAGCCGGTCACCGTCCCGGTCGACGCGGCGACGGCGGCCGAGCGCCTCGGACTCGCGTAACTCCGTACGACGGACGGGCGCCAGGGGTTTTCCCCCGCGGGGGTGCACAGGGGGCTTACGACACGCATCGTGCGCCTCCTGTGCGCCCTATGTCGCCACAGAACCTTCCTTCGATAGGCTGTACCGAACCCGCCCGATGCATATGCCTCCACGCATGGAGGCATGAGGGCGGTGCCGCGCCGTCCCCGCGTCCCGGAGACGGCCCCAGGGGATTCCCCGTGGGTTCCCCGTACGCATCGAACTCCATCGAATGTCTTCGACAGTCACGCAGCTCAAGGAGAGTCATCGAGCGATGGCCGGTCCAGCCTTCCGCGCCGCCGCCGTCAGGGTGCGCGTCCCCGCCACCAGCGCCAACCTCGGCCCGGGCTTCGACGCCCTGGGCCTCGCGCTGGGGCTCTACGACGACGTGGTCGTCCGCGTGGCCGACTCCGGGCTGCACATCGACATCGCGGGCGAGGGCAGCGAGACACTGCCCCGCGACGAGAACCACCTTCTGGTACGCGCCCTGCGCACCGCCTTCGACCTGCTCGGCGGACAGCCGCGCGGTCTGGAGATCGTGTGCGCGAACCGCATTCCGCACGGCCGCGGCCTCGGTTCCTCCTCCGCCGCGATCTGCGCCGGCATTGTCGCCGCGCGCGCCGTGACCATAGGCGGCGAAGCGCGGCTCGACGACATCGCCCTGTTGGAGCTCGCGACCGAGATCGAGGGCCATCCCGACAATGTGGCGGCCTGTCTGCTCGGCGGATTCACGCTCTCCTGGATGGAGTCCGGCGCCGCCCGCGCCATTTCCATGGAGCCCGCCCATTCCATCGTTCCGGTGGTTTTCGTGCCCGGAAAGCCGGTGCTCACCGAGACCGCGCGCGGACTGCTTCCGCGCACCGTGCCGCACGTCGACGCCGCCGCCAACGCGGGCCGTGCCGCGCTGCTCGTCGAGGCCCTCACCAGGCGCCCCGAGCTGCTGCTGGCCGCCACCGAAGACCGGCTCCACCAGGAATATCGCGCTCCGGCCATGCCGGAGAGCGCCGCTCTGGTGGAGCGGCTGCGGGCCGACGGAGTCCCGGCAGTCATCTCCGGAGCAGGACCCACCGTGCTCGCGCTCGTCGACGGGGACAGCGCGGACAAGGTGGCCCATCTGGCGGGCGAGGGGTGGGCCGCCAACCGGCTCGACCTCGACGCCCAGGGCGCGTGCGTACTGCCGCTCGCGGCCTCCGGCGACATCTAGGAGTGCACGGTTGCCGGATTTCGAGAGGGGGAATGTTTGTTGGATCCGGTAGTGTTAATCTCAAGTCTGCACCCGACCCCACCATGGCGAGGTGCTTGTTGTCCCCGTCAGGGACAGACATTCTTCCGGGAGCCTCCCAAGCCGCACTGTGTTCCGTACGACGTACGTGGGCAGTACCTCGTACGCGGGCGCTGAGCGACTTGCCGGGCACGCTCCGGAATCGGTGCTACCGAGCCACGTGACACTGAAACATCCGGTGCCACGCCCAGGCTCAGGCAAGTGCCATCCCAGAAATTCCCTCCGCCTGCATTGGCGGACCACCGCCCCGGCACGGTCCACACAGCAAGGACCACTGCCGGACAGCACAACCGGTCGCCGAGCCAGAAGGCCGACGTCCGCTCCAGGGAAGGACCCTTCGTGAGCGACACCACCGATCTGATGGGCGCACGTGTCGAGGAGACCGCTGCCGCGCCCGCCACGGACGCCTCCGCGCCTGCCACCGGTGCCGGCTCCCGGCGGCGCCGCGGTACCGGCCTCGACGGCATGGTGCTGGCCGAGCTGCAGCAGGTCGCCTCGGGCCTCGGCATCAGGGGCACCGCGCGTATGCGCAAGAGCCAGCTGATCGAGGTCATCAAGGAGGCGCAGGCCGGGGGTGCCCCGGCGAAGGCTGCGTCTTCCCCCGCCGGGGACACTGCTGCCGAGACCAAGCCCAAGCGCCGTGCCACCTCCAAGGCCCGCACGGGCGACGAGGCCGCCCCCGCCGCCGAGAAGGCGGTCGCCGAGGCGCCCGCCGAGAAGGCCGTGGCCCAGCAGCAGATCGAGATTCCCGGCCAGCCCGCCAGCGACGACGCCCCCGCTGAGCGCCGTCGTCGCCGTGCCACCGCCGAAGCCGGCAGCCCCGAGACCGTCGTCGCCGAGGCGAAGAGCGAGCCGAAGGCCGAGACGCCCGTCCAGGCGCAGCCGCAGGGCGACGCGGACGCGGACGGCCGGCAGGGCCGCCGGGACCGTCGCGACCGCGACCGGGACCGCGGTGAGCGTGACCGCGGCGGACGCGACCGCGACCGTCGTGGCAACAAGGGCGACGAGCAGCAGGGCGGCCAGGGCGGTGGCCAGGGCCAGCAGCGGCAGGAGCGCCAGGACCGCGGGGACCGTCAGCAGCAGGGCGGCGGCGCACGCCAGGACCGCCAGCAGCGGGACAACGGCCCCCAGGACGACGACGACTTCGAGGGCGGTCGGCGCGGCCGGCGCGGTCGCTACCGGGACCGGCGCGGTCGCCGCGGCCGTGACGAGATCGGTGGCACGAGCGAGCCGCAGGTCTCCGACGACGACGTCCTGATCCCCGTCGCGGGCATCCTCGACATCCTCGACAACTACGCGTTCATCCGGACCTCCGGCTACCTGCCGGGCCCGAACGACGTGTACGTCTCCCTCGCCCAGGTCCGCAAGAACGGCCTGCGCAAGGGCGACCACGTCACCGGCGCGGTCCGTCAGCCCAAGGAAGGCGAGCGGCGCGAGAAGTTCAACGCGCTGGTCCGTCTCGACTCCGTCAACGGCATGGCGCCCGAACACGGCCGCGGCCGCCCGGAGTTCAACAAGCTCACGCCGCTCTACCCGCAGGACCGCCTCCGTCTGGAGACGGACCCGGGTGTCCTCACCACGCGCATCATCGACCTGGTGTCGCCGATCGGTAAGGGTCAGCGCGGTCTGATCGTGGCCCCGCCGAAGACCGGCAAGACCATGATCATGCAGGCGATCGCCAACGCGATCACGCACAACAACCCCGAGTGCCACCTGATGGTCGTCCTGGTCGACGAGCGTCCGGAAGAGGTCACCGACATGCAGCGGTCGGTGAAGGGCGAGGTCATCTCCTCGACCTTCGACCGTCCCGCCGAGGACCACACCACGGTCGCCGAGCTCGCCATCGAGCGCGCCAAGCGTCTTGTCGAGCTGGGCCACGACGTCGTCGTGCTGCTCGACTCGATCACGCGTCTGGGCCGTGCGTACAACCTCGCGGCGCCGGCTTCCGGCCGCATCCTGTCCGGTGGTGTCGACTCGACCGCGCTGTACCCGCCGAAGCGCTTCTTCGGTGCGGCGCGGAACATCGAGGACGGCGGCTCGCTGACGATCCTGGCCACGGCGCTCGTCGACACCGGGTCGCGCATGGACGAGGTCATCTTCGAGGAGTTCAAGGGCACGGGTAATGCCGAGCTGAAGCTCGACAGGAAGCTCGCGGACAAGAGGATCTTCCCGGCCGTTGATGTCGATGCGTCCGGTACTCGTAAGGAAGAGATCCTGCTCGGCAGCGATGAGCTGGCGATCACGTGGAAGCTTCGTCGGGTGCTGCACGCGCTTGATCAGCAGCAGGCGATCGAGCTGCTGCTGGACAAGATGAGGCAGACGAAGTCGAACGCGGAGTTCTTGCTGCAGATTCAGAAGACGACGCCTACTCCTGGTAACGGTGACTAGGTAGTTCTTTGGCTGCCGGTCCGTTGTGGCTGGTCGCGCAGTTCCCCGCGCCCCTAGGGGCGTCTTGGTCGGCCCTCGTCCATCTGTGACGGGGGTCGACCTTTTGTGTGCGAGATCTTTGCCACAAGGGGCTCGGTTGGCCACAGTTTTCGGCGGGACCACCTTCTGCGTCTAAAGCGCAGGTCAGGGACGTATGAGCACCGGTGATCGTTACGCAGTGTGCCTAACTTTGTGCATATTGGGCACAGGGCGTTGTGCAACTCTTTGTCGAGTTTCGCCGTCTGACCGGACGGGAGCGACGATGGAGCTGTAGCCGAGATTCGAGGAGCACATGTCCGCCGAGAACACGCCTGAGCCCGGCACCCCCGGCCCCAGCCGCCGTGGCAAGGGCCGCCGCCGCAAGACCCGCGACAAGCGTCGTAAGGGTCTGGTCGTGACGGCCTGGGTCGCCGCGGGCATCGTCGTGCTCGGCGGTACCGGGGCCGGCTACCTGTACTTCAAGCTCAACGGCAACATCAAGAGCGTCGACATCGACCAGGCCCTGGGCAGCGCCCGGCCGACGAAGGTCGACAACGGCTCCGAGAACATCCTCGTGCTGGGCTCCGACTCCCGCTCCGGCAGCAACAAGAAGCTCGGCGGCGGTACGGACGACGGCAGTGCCCGTTCGGACACCGCGATGATCGTGCACGTCTACAAGGGCCACAAGAAGGCCAGCGTGGTCTCCATACCCCGCGACACCCTCATAGACCGGCCCGAGTGCACCGACACCAAGGGCGGTACGCACGATGCCGCGTCCGGCGTCATGTTCAACTCCGCGTACACCACGGGTGGCGCGGCCTGCGCGGTGAAGACCGTCGAGTCCGTCACCGGCATCCGCATGGACCACTACCTGGAAGTCGACTTCAGCGGCTTCGAGAAGCTCATCGACGAGCTCGGCGGCGTACCGGTCACCACGACCAAGAACATCAGCGACCCCGACAGCCACCTGACCCTGAAGGCCGGCACGCACACCCTCAACGGCGAGCAGGCCCTCGGCCTGGTCCGCACCCGGCACGGCGTCGGCGACGGCTCCGACCTCGGCCGCATCCAGCTCCAGCAGGCCTTCATCAAGGCGCTGGTCAACCAGGTCAAGCACATCGGCGTTTTCACCAGCCCGAAGAAGCTGTACGACCTCGCCAACACCGCCACCAGCGCCGTCACGACCGACTCCGACCTCGGCTCGGTCAACTCCCTGATGTCCTTCGCCAACGGCCTCAAGAGCATCAGCTCCAAGAACATGACCATGGTCACGATGCCGGTCCAGTACGACCCGGCCAACCCCAACCGCGTCATAGTCGAGAAGTCCAAGGCCCAGCTGGTCTGGACAGCTCTGAAGAACGACCAGGCGATCCCGGCAGCGGCCACGAAGGGCACTGCGACAGGCGAAGCCAAGGGCGTCGTTACAACTTCGTAAGGCGCAACCCCTGAGGGGCGCGGGGAACTGCGCGACAAGCCCCCACCGGCCCGCGGGGAATAGACAACCGCAACCCCCGGTTTGGGGGGATGGCCCCAGTCCTGGCAGACTGGACAGTCGGCCCCGGTTCACGTCCCGCAAACCCGCGGAGCGACCCGGTGCCCTCCCGAAACTAGGAGACACCTTGAAGCGCGAGATCCACCCCGAGTACGTCGAGACCCAGGTCAGCTGCACCTGTGGCGCGTCGTTCACCACCCGCAGCACGATCACGAGCGGCAACATCCGCGCCGAGGTCTGCTCCGAGTGCCACCCGTTCTACACGGGCAAGCAGAAGATCCTCGACACCGGTGGCCGCGTGGCCCGCTTCGAGGCCCGCTTCGGCAAGGCTGGCGCCGGCTCCAAGAAGTAGCGAGCTCCATTTCGCCGGTCCACGGCCACGCCCTTACCCAGGCGTGCCGGGACCGGCGTTTTTGGTCGCCCGCCTTCCCTTTTCTTACGTAGTTCAGGAGCCCAAGATGTTCGAGGCCGTCGAGGAACTCGTCGCCGAGCACGCCGACCTGGAGACGAAGCTCGCCGATCCGTCGGTCCACGCCGACCAGGCCAACGCGCGCAAGCTGAACAAGCGCTACGCCGAGCTCACCCCGATCGTCGCCACGTACCGCTCCTGGAAGCAGACCGGCGACGACATGGAGACCGCGCGCGAACTGGCCGCCGACGACCCGGACTTCGCGGCCGAGGTCAAGGAGCTGGACAAGCAGCGCGACGAGCTCACCGAGAAGCTGCGCCTGCTGCTGGTGCCGCGTGACCCCAACGACGACAAGGACGTGATCCTTGAGGTCAAGGCGGGGGCCGGCGGTGACGAGTCGGCGTTGTTCGCCGGTGACCTGCTGCGCATGTATCTGCGCTACGCGGAGCGCGTGGGGTGGAAGACCGAGATCATCGACGCCACCGAGTCCGAGCTGGGCGGCTACAAGGACGTCCAGGTCGCGGTGAAGACCAAGGGCGGCAACGGCGCCACCGAGCCGGGGCAGGGTGTCTGGGCCCGCCTGAAGTACGAGGGTGGCGTGCACCGCGTGCAGCGTGTGCCGGCGACCGAGTCGCAGGGGCGCATCCACACCAGCGCGGCCGGCGTCCTCGTAACCCCTGAGGCGGAGGAGGTCGACGTCGAGATCAATCCGAACGACCTCCGCATCGACGTCTACCGCTCCTCCGGGCCCGGCGGGCAGTCCGTCAACACGACCGACTCCGCGGTGCGCATCACGCACATTCCCACCGGAGTCGTCGCCTCCTGCCAGAACGAGAAGAGCCAGCTGCAGAACAAGGAGCAGGCGATGCGTATCCTGCGCTCCAGGCTGCTCGCCGCGGCGCAGGAGGAGGCGGAGAAGGAAGCCGCCGACGCCCGTCGCAGCCAGGTCCGCACCGTCGACCGCTCCGAGAAGATCCGCACGTACAACTTCCCGGAGAACCGCATCTCCGACCACCGCGTCGGCTTCAAGTCGTACAACCTGGACCAGGTCCTGGACGGCGACCTCGACGCGGTGATCCAGGCCTGCGTCGACGCGGACTCGGCAGCGAAGCTGGCAGCTGCGTAAGACACGTCGGCGCGTACGAGTACGACACGGAGGACTTGCGTGAACCTGCTGCTCGCAGAGGTGGCACAGGCCACCCAGCGGCTGGCCGACGCCGGCGTGCCCTCGCCGCGCAACGACGCGGAGGAGCTCGCCGCGTTCGTGCACGGTGTGAAGCGGGGCGAGCTGCACTCCGTCAAGGACTCGGACTTCGACGCCCGCTACTGGGAGGTCATCGCCCGGCGTGAGCAGCGCGAACCGCTGCAGCACATCACCGGCCGGGCCTACTTCCGCTATCTGGAACTCCAGGTCGGGCCGGGCGTGTTCGTGCCCCGGCCCGAGACCGAGTCCGTGGTCGGCTGGGCCATAGACGCCGTGCGCGCCATGGACGTCGTGGAGCCCAGGATCGTCGACCTGTGCACAGGCTCCGGCGCCATCGCGCTGGCCCTGGCCCAGGAGGTCCCGCGCTCGCGCGTGCACGCCGTGGAACTGTCCGAGGACGCCCTGGCCTGGACCCGCAAGAACGTCCAGGGCTCCCGGGTCGACCTGCGTCAGGGCAACGCCCTGGACGCCTTCCCCGACCTCGACGGCCATGTCGACCTGGTCATCTCCAACCCGCCCTACATCCCGCTCACCGAGTGGGAGTACGTGGCCATCGAGGCCCGGGACTACGATCCCGAACTCGCCCTGTTCTCCGGCGAGGACGGCCTCGACCTGATCCGCGGGATCGAGCGCACCGCGCACCGGCTGCTGCGCCCGGGCGGTGTCGTCGTCATCGAGCACGCCGACACCCAGGGCGGCCAGGTGCCGTGGATCTTCACCGAGGAGCGGGGCTGGGCCGACGCGGCCGATCACCCCGACC
Organism: Streptomyces sp. NPDC001002; assembly: GCF_053599215.1. Lineage (NCBI taxonomy): Bacteria > Bacillati > Actinomycetota > Actinomycetes > Kitasatosporales > Streptomycetaceae > Streptomyces > Streptomyces sp. NPDC001002. The sequence continues at coordinate 81,349 of NZ_JBSFLV010000034.1, forward strand.
TCAACAACCGCCCGCGCTTCGCCACCGCCCGCAGGGCGATGCCGTGAGCTCCGCCCCGACTTTCGACCCGCAGCAGTACGTGTACGAGGAGGCCCGCTAGATATGGCACGGCGATACGACACCAACGACGCGACCGACCGCACGACCGGTCTGCGCGAGGCCGCGTCCGCCGTCCGCCGTGGCGAGCTCGTGGTCCTCCCGACCGACACGGTGTACGGCATCGGCGCGGACGCCTTCACCTCGGAGGCCGTCGCCGACCTGCTGGAGGCCAAGGGCAGGGGCCGCAACATGCCCACGCCCGTCCTCATCGGCTCCCCGAACACCCTGCACGGCCTCGTCACGGACTTCTCCGAGCTGGCCTGGGAGCTGGTCGACGCCTTCTGGCCGGGCGCCCTCACGCTCGTCGC